>DASSQL010000458.1:0-34961 GCA_035702525.1 Ornithinibacter sp.
AGGACCAGCAGGCTCACCGACATCTCGTCATTCTCCCAGCGCCGGCCCTCCAGAAGCGCTCCGACTGACGCGCCGATGACATTGTCATGCAACTGCAAAGAACCCGTTCCGGCGTTCGACATGGACGACCTGGATCCTCGAGGCCATGCCGAGAGGAACAGCATGAGCACCGTCCGTGACGCCCCTGACAGCTGGCAGCACGACGAGCAGGCGGCCGTGACCGTGCGCCTGCTGAACGAGTCCCTTTCCGCCGACCTCGCCCGGCTCAGAAGCCGGCTGGCGACCGGTGTGCTCGAGGGCCGCGGACTCACCCTCGACGTCTCGGCCGTCGACGAGCTCTCCTCACCGGCGGTGGCCGCGATCCTCTGGGCGAGGCGCAGCTGCGTCGCGCGCAACCTCCCTTTCACCGTCACCGGGCACGGGGCCCGCACCCATCACATCCTGCGGTCGTGCGGGCTGGTGGACCAGGGGCGACGGCGACGGCGTCGGCGATGAACCGGGTCGTCGGGGACGCCCTCCTGTGCCGGCGCAGCGACGAGCGGTGGTCGGTGACCTGCATCGAGCTGCCGAAGGGCATGGCGGTGCTGGAGCGCAACGGCCCGATGACGCGCGTCATCGTCGCCGACAGCTCCCCCACCGCCGCGTGCCAGGACACCCCGGACGCCTACGCAGCAGCCGTCTGCACCCCGGACGGCGAACTGGCCCTGGTCGTGCACAACTCCCCACCCGCGATCGTGGTCGGCCCCAGCGAGTGCACCACCCGGCCGGCCGAGGGGGCAGGCCGGGACTGCCTCTGCCTCGACCCCGGTCAGCGTCTCCTCCTGCTGTCCGCGGCGGCCTTCGAGAGCCTGCCCCGGGTCCTGGCGGACAGCCTGACCAGCGCGCCGGACGACCTGGCTCGGCGGAACCCCGAGAACTTGCTGCTCGAGATCTTCAGCGAGGTCGGCCGGGGCGCAGGCGTGGCCATCGACCGCCTGCCGGCTGACGCCCCGAGCCCCGGTCCTACATCCGCTCCTTGACTCCCGACCGCACCAGCCACCAGTTCATGGGGTAGGCCGTCGCGAAGCCGGCGAGCATCGCCAGCTGCATCGCGAACCAGAAGGCGGGCGAGCTCGCGGTCGGCTGGGTCCCGTAGACCGGCCGAAACACGCCGAAGACGAGCACCGCCATCAGCACGTACATCCCAACCTGCCACGCCGTCAGCGACAACGCATCGGCCTTCACCGCGGCGACCACCCCGTCGCGCAGCCCCAGGCCGCGCATCGGCGCGATAGCGAAGTACTGGAACGCTATACCGATGATGAAGGCCACCACGAAGTCCAGTCCCCACACGGCGAACATGCGCTCCGAGAACACCCCGGGGTAGCCGAAGGCGACCAGGACCGCCGGCACGAGGAACGCGACGGTCTCCGCGACGATGTCCCCCAGGGTGCACCCCGCACCGCAGTGCAACGCGCCCTTCCCGACGGACACCGGCATCGCAGGGTCGTCGTCGGCGTCGGCGCGGCCGTGCCTGCGGTAGAACCACAGCGCCACGACACTGCCGAACAGGGCGGTGACCGGCCAGACGACGTTCATCACCGCCATCTGCTGAGGGTGTCGACGCACGTCGGCCGTCATCCACGCGGCACAGCCGGCGGCCAGCAGCAGCGAGGTCACCGCCAGTGCGACGAGCCAGGTGGGCATGCAGTCTCCTTCGGGAGGGTGGTCGGATACGTCGTGGCTCGAGTCATCGGGCGCGATAGCGCTCGGCACGGTCGGTGCGGAAGCTCAACCCGTTGCCGGGCCGCTCCGTGGGCAGTGGCAGCTGGCCGTCGACCGGGGCGGGGATGCCGTCGAAGAACAGCCGCTCGATGCGCACGTGGTCGTGGAAGTACTCGAGGTGGCGCAGGTTGGGAACCGCGGCCAGCACTGCTGCGTGCTCGTGGGGAGCACAGTGGCCGGAGACGTCGAGCTGCGCCCCGGCTGCGACGGCAGCGACCCGGAGCAGCTCGGTGATGCCCCCGCACCGCGTGACGTCGACCTGCACGCAGTCGAGGACGTTCGCCCGGCACAGCGTGTGGAAGTAGTCGAGGCTGTCCCCGTACTCCCCCGCCGCGACGTCGGCCAGGACCGCGCGGCGAACCACGCCGAGCCCGGTCAGGTCGTCACTGGACACCGGTTCCTCGAACCAGCGGACTCCGAGCTCGTCGAGGTCGCGGCCGACCCGCACGGCCTGGCCCACGTCGTAGCCGCCGTTGGCGTCCACGAACAGCTCGACGTCCGGACCCACCACCTCCCGCGCCTGCCGCGCCCGCTCGAGGTCGCGGTCGGGACGGGATCCCCAGGACTCACCGATCTTGATCTTGACCCGACGCATCCCGTCGTCCTCGACCCACGCGGTCAGCTGCTGTGCCAGCCGGTCGGCGGTGTAGGTGGTGAAGCCCCCGGACCCATACAGGGGGACGCTGTCGCGGCCCGAACCGAGCAACCGGTGCAGCGGCAGCCCGAGGACCCGCGCCTTGAGGTCCCACAGCGCGCAGTCGACGGCCGACAGCCCCATGCCCGCGAGACCGCGCCGCCCGATGTTGCGCAGGGCCCGCACCATGGCCGACCACGTGGCGACGTTGCCCAGGACGTCGCTGCCCACGACGACGGGCGCCAGCGACTTCTCGACGAGCGGTGCGATGACCGGCGAGCCATAGGTCCACCCGGTCCCCACAAGGTCCCCGGCGTGCACCTGCACGACGACGATGGTGGTGGCCTCCCAGGAGATCGTTCCATCAGCCTCGGGCTCATCGGTGGGCACGGTGTAGGCCGCGGCTGCGACCGACGAGACGACGGCGCCGTCGCCCACGGCAACGCTCACAGCGGCCGGCCGGGGAGCGCCTCGGCGAGCTTGCTCTTCACACCCTCCTTGACGACGTCGAACCGGTCCGCATCGCCTCGGACGACGGACTCAGTGGCATTGACCATCTGCGACCAGGTGGCGTGGGGCGGGATCGGCGGGACGGCCGGGTCCGTCCGGAACACGATGACGCAGGGTCGCGGCTCGGCGAGCGCCTCGTCCCATGCCGACTCGACCTGCTCGGGGTCGTCCACCCGGATGCCGTGCAGCCCGAGTGATCGAGCGAAGGCTGCGAAGTCCACCGAGGGCAGGTGCTGCGAGGGGAGGAACTGCGGGGACCCGCCCATCGCACGCAGCTCCCAGGTCACCTGGTTGAGGTCGTCGTTCTCGAGGACCAGGACCACCAGGCGCGGGTCGGCCCAGTCGCGCCAGTACTTCGCGATGGTGATGAGCTCGGCCATCCCGTTCATCTGCATGGCGCCGTCGCCGGCGGAGGCGAGCGCGGGGCGGTCCGGGTGCGCGAACTTCGCGCCGATGGCGTAGGGCACCCCGCAGCCCATGGTGGCCAAGGTGCCCGACAGCGTGCCGCGCATCGACCCACGCATCCTGACGTGCCGGGCGTACCAGTTCGTCCCGGAACCCGAGTCGGCCGAGATCATGACGTCCTCGGGCAGCCGCGGGGACAGCTCCGAGAAGACCTGCTCCGGGTTGATCGGGTCGGCGCTCACCTTCCCTCGCGCCTCCATGACCTGCCACCACCGGCTCACGTTCGACTCCACGGTCTCGCGCCAGCTCCGGTCCTCCTGGCGCTCGAGGAGCGGCAGCAGCGCGCGCAGGGTGCGCGCCGCGTCGCCGACGAGGTTCACCTCGAAGGGGTAGCGCAGCCCGACCATCGTCGGGTCGACGTCGATCTGGACCGCGCGCACCGATGGTTCACCGGCCTTGAACGGGGGCAGGAACTGGGTGTACGGGAAGTTCGAGCCGACCACGAGCAGCGTGTCGCAATCCATCATCAGCTCGTACGACGGCCGCGTCCCCAGCAGCCCGATGGAGCCGGTGACCCACGGCTCCTCGTCGGAGAGCACGTCCTTGCCCAGCAGGGCCTTCGCGACCCCGGCGCCTCGCAGCTCGGCCAGCTCGCTGACCTCCTCCGCTGCCGCGCGCGCGCCCTGGCCGACGAGGATCGCCAGCTTGCTGCCGGAGTTCACGACGTCGGCGGCGCGCCGCAGGTCGGCGTCCGCCGGAACGGGCGCCGCGAACGTCTGGTCCAGGCTGGACGGCACCATCTTGAAGGCGTGGGCCGGCGGTGTGTAGTCCAGCTCCTGGACGTCGCTGGGGATGATGACCGCCGTCACGGTGCGCTTGGCGGCCGCGATCCGCAGGGCACGGTCGAGCACGTTGGGCAGCTGCTCCGGGACGGTGACCATCTCGACGTAGTCACCCGCGACGTCCTTGTACAGCGTGAGCAGGTCGACCTCCTGCTGGTAGGCGCCGCCCATCGCCGAGCGGGCAGTCTGGCCGACGATGGCGACCACCGGCACATGGTCCAGCTTGGCGTCGTACAGCCCGTTGAGCAGGTGGATCGCCCCGGGCCCGCTCGTCGCGGTGCACACCCCGACCCGGCCGCTGAACTTGGCGTAGCCGCAGGCCTCGAAGGCTGCCATCTCCTCGTGGCGGGCCTGGATGAACCTCGGCTGGTTCTCGGCCCGCTCCCACGCGGCGAGCAGGCCGTTGATGCCGTCTCCGGCGTACCCGAAGACGTGGTCGACGCCCCACTCGCGCAGGCGCTGCAGGACGTGGTCGGCGACGTTGGGGGTGCTCATCGGTTCTCCTTCTGGGTTCTGGTCGGTGGGTCAGTGGTCAGGTGGTCATCGCGCCGCGCAGCGGCCCCGGCTCGTCGGCGGCCGAGGCCCTGCCGAGTGGGAGCCGGCCGACGTCCCAGGCCTGATGCGAGGACCTCGGCGAGGTGGACGGCATGACGGCCGGTGTCGCACTGCTCGATCTGGGTACGGCAGCTGAAGCCGTCAGCGATGACGACGGTGTCGTCATCTGCCGCCCGGACCGCGGGCAGCAGGACCCGCTCACCGGCGGCCCGGGACACGGCGTAGTGGCCCTCCTCGAAGCCGAAGTTCCCGGCGAGGCCGCAGCAGCCGGAGTGCAACCGGTCGGCATCGATCTGCCCTGCTCTCAGCAGGGCGTCGTCGGCGTCGGTGCCAAGGACGGCGTGCTGGTGGCAGTGGGTCTGGACGACCGCGTCGACGTCGAGCTCGGGTGGCGCCCAGTCCGGTGCCCGCTCGGCGAGGACCTCCGCGAGCGTGCGCGTCTGCAGGGAGAGCCGGCGCATGTCCTCGTCCCCGGGCAGCAGCTCGCGGCCGTCGGAGCGGAACACCGCGGTGCACGACGGCTCGAGGCCGACGACCGGGACGCCGGCGCGGATGTCGTCGCCGAGCACCCGCAGGGTGCGCCGGAGCACCTTCTGGGCGACGTCGAGCTGCCCGGTCGAGATCCAGGTGAGACCGCAGCAGACCGGGTCGGTAGGGACGCGGACCTCGAACCCGGCATCCTCGAGGACCATGACGGCAGAGCGCGCGATGTGTGGGTCGAAGGCGTTGGTGAAGGTGTCGGGCCACAGCAGCACCGGGCCTCGCGAGCCCGGCGTGGCGGGTCGGCTCCAGGCCGGTCGACGCCTCCAGGACCGCACGAACGGGTGGGGGGCGAAGCGAGGGATGTCGCGCTCGGGAGCGATCCCGCCCGCGCGCTTGAGCAGGGCCGCAGCCCGGGGTCGGCTCGTCACGGCGTTGACGGCCTCCGGTGCGAGGCCGGCCACGCGCGCCCAGACCGGGAGCCACCCCATGGAGTAGTGCGCACGCGGGCGCAGCCTGTGCTCGTAGTGGTGCGCGAGGAACTCCGCCTTGTACGTCGCCATGTCGACACCCACCGGGCAGTCGGACTTGCACCCCTTGCAGGCCAGGCAGAGGTCGAGGGCGTCGCGGACCTCGGTGGAGCGCCACCCGTCCGTGATCGTCGTGCCGCGCACCATCTCGAAGAGCAGCCGCGCGCGGCCCCGCGTCGAGTGCTCCTCCTCGCGGGTGACCATGTACGACGGGCACATCACCTGGTGCTCGCTCACGGAGTTGCGGCAGCTTCCGACGCCCACGCACCGCAGTGCGGCGCGCGAGAACCTGCCCTCGTCGTCGGGGTAGGCGAAGAACGTACTGGGCTCGCGCGGCGCGTAGTCGGGACCGAGACGGAGGTCGCGGTCGAGCGGCCGGGGCGCGACGAGCTTGCCCGGGTTCATCCGGTCGTGCGGGTCGAACAGCGCCTTCACCTGGCCGAAGAGGGCGACGACCTCGTCTCCGAACATCTTGGGCAGCAGCTCGCCACGGGCCTGACCGTCGCCGTGCTCACCGGAGAGCGACCCGCCGTACGACGTGACGAGGTCGGCAGCGCGTTCGGCGAAGGCTCGGTAATGGGTGATCCCGTCGACGGTGCGCAGCTCGAACGGTATGCGCACGTGCACACACGCCTGCCCGAAGTGGCCGTAGAGCGCCGTGTGGTCACGGTCATAGCCGAACTCGTCGAGCAGCGCGCGCAGATCGCGCAGGTAGTCGCCCAGCCGGTTCGGTGGCACGGCCGAGTCCTCCCACCCCGGCCAGGTGTCGTGGCTGCCGAGTGGGTGGGCGCTCGCACCGAGACCTGCCTCACGGACCTCGATGAGCCGGTCCTCCTTGGCGGGGTCGTCCAGGAACTTGTGGGTGGGTTCGTGCTCGTGGCCCTCGAGCGCTTCGAGGAGCCGGTTCGCCTGGGCATCGGCCTCGTCCTGGCTGTCACCGGCGAACTGGATCATCAGCCAGCCGCTGCCCGACGGCATCTGCCGGATAGCGTCTCCTGCCAGTCCCGCCTGTTGCTCGAGCTGCATCAGGACGTGGTCCATGCCCTCGAGGAGCCACGGGTCGTGGGCCAGGATCGTCGGCACGGCGTCTCCCGCGCTGCCGACGTCGGGATAGCCCAGGACGACCATGGAGCGCGCCTTCGGCACCTCGACCAGGACGAGCTCGGCGTGCAGGACCGTGACCAGGGTGCCCTCGGACCCGACGAGTGCCCGGGCCAGGTCGAAGTGGTTCTCCGGTAGCAGCGAGTCCAGGTTGTAGCCCGAGACCCGGCGAGGGATCTTCGGGTAGCGGGTGCGGATGAGGGCGAGGTTGTCGTCGCGCAGCGCGCGTAGTGAGCGATACAGATCCGCCCGGCGCCCACCGTCCGCCAGGACCTGCTCGTACTCCTCGTCGGTGGTGGGGCCGACCCACATCCGCAGGCCGTCGTATGTGAGCACCTCCAGGCGGGCGACGTTGTCCACCGTCTTGCCGTACGCCTGCGCGGTGGAGCCGCAGGAGTTGTTGCCCACCATCCCGCCGATGGTGCAGGTGCGGTGCGTGGCCGGCTTCGGGCCGAACATCAGGCCGACGGGGGCCAACGCGCGGTTGAGGTCATCGAGCGCGATCCCGGGTTCCACAACACAGCGCCTGGCCGCGGCGTCCACGGAGACCAGGTGGTTGCAGTGCTTGGTCCAGTCCAGGACCACCCCCGCGTTGGCGGTCTGGCCCGCCAGGCTGGTTCCCCCACCACGAGAGGTGACGGGGACACCGTACGTCACACACACCGCCACGGCTTCGGCAGCGTCGTCGACGTTGCGAGGGACGACCACGCCGGCCGGCACCTGGCGGTAGTTGGAGGAGTCGGCCGCGTAGGAGGCTCGGCTGCCCAGGTCGAACCGCACCTCCCCGACCACCCGGTCCCGCAGGGCGGACTCGAGCGACGGGGCGATGTTCACTTCGGTGGTGCTGGTCACGGGTCCTCCTCAGGCCGCACTCGTTCCTTGGTTGGTAGCGGCCAACCGTTGCGCGCACTCCAGGAGCAGTGCGTGCACGAAGCCCTGCGGAAGGTTGCCGCGGAGCTGCCGCTGTCGGACGTCGAACTCCTCCGAGAGCAGGCCCGGGGGTCCGCAGGCCGCGCGCTGCCGCTCGAACCACCGGAAGGCCTCCGTCGTGTCTCCGGCGGCGAGCTGCGCCAGGCACATGACGAACCCACACATCAGGAACGCGCCCTCGGTCGTACCGAGCGGGGCCTCGTCAGTGGTGTACCGGTAGACGTAGCCGTCCTCGACGAGCTCACTGGCCACCACCCGGAGGGTCGCCCGGCTGCGAGGGTCATCGGGCGGAAGCGCCCCCCGAACCGGTGGCAGCAGCAGCGATGCGTCGACGCCCCGGAGGTCGGGAGCCCGCCGCCAGGAGCCGTCGGCCGCGAGGGCGCGACCCGAGGCGTCGGCCAGGATGCGGTCCGCCAGGGCCACGGCACGCGCGGTGTCGCACGACTGGATGTCTCGTGCTGCCACCCGCAACCCGGCCACACAGGCCAGCCGGGATTGGGTCCACCAGGCGTCGTGCAGTTCCCACACGCCCGCGTCGGGCACGTCCCACCGCTTGTCGACCAGGTCCACCAGCTGGGCGACCGCCTTGAGGTCGTCGGCGCTGAGGTGGTCGTGCCGCCCCGCGGTGGCGTACAGCTGCAGCAGCTCACCGTAAGTGTCGAGCTGGAACTGCCCACGCACCCAGTTGCCGGTGACCACGCACCCGCCGGGGTAGCCCCGGAGGTCCACTCGTCTCTCGTGCGGGAGCGGACGCCCGTCGAGGCGGTAGGCGGGGGCCAGGTCGGGTCCGTGCTCGAGAATCCGAGCGGTGCTCACGGCCACGGCCTCGTCCAGCAGGGGGTCAGGACGCTCCACGCCGACGGCAAGGCCCGCGTATGCCTGGTCGCGCAACCACACGTACCGGTAGTCGTAGTTGCGTCCGGCCTCGGCCCGCTCGGGCATCCCCACGGTGGCCGCTGCGACCATCCCACCCCCCGGTGCGGTCAGCCCACGAAGGACGGCGTACGCGTGGCGCGCATCCCGCGGTGCCGCCGACGACTCGAAATCGGGCACGGCGCTCGCCCAGTGCTCCTCGGTGGCCCGCCACAGGGCCGACGGGTCCGGCACGGCCGGCAGGGCACGGTCACTGATCTCGAGCACCAGGTCGTGCCGGCTGCCCTCGGGCACCTCCAGGTGCAGGGTGAGCACACCGTCCCTGTCCACCACGGCATCGGCGGCACCGGTCCACCTGATCCGCCGCGAGCCGGAGTCCACCACCCAGGCGCCCCCCTCGTCGCGCCGCAACTGGTGGACCTCGCGCCCCAGGCCACGGGCGACCTGAAGAACCACCTCGACCGGCAGCGACCCGTCCACCGGCTCCACTCGCCGGAGCAGCACCAGCCGATGGGGGTCCGAGGGAGAGGCCAACGCCTCGCGGCACTCCACGCGCGCCCCGGCGGCGGTCCACCGGCTGCGCCAGATCAGGCTCCCCGGCTCGTAGTACCCGCCCCAGACGAAGGGCACCTCAGGAGTGACGCCGTACAGGCCCGCCCCGCCGACCAGATTCGCGAACGCGGGAGCACTGTCCCAGACCGGTGAGCAGAGCCAGCCCACGTCTCCGCGCGGCCCGATCAGGGCGCCGCGGTAACCGTCACCGAGGAAGGCGTACTCCCTGAGCACCTGCGGCGGGAAGAGCCGACCGGGCCCGGCACGCCCGACCTGCGTCATCGCTCGTCCGTCCTGGGTCGGCGACCCGCGCCGAGCGTCGTCGCGGCGCTCATGAGCGCTATGGCGCAGGTCAGAGCGGCCGCGCGACGTCGCCGTTCGTCCGCCACCGCCACTGGGAGCATCGTCAGGACATGGATGAGGTCGATGGCCACGAACGCCCCTCGCATCCGGGTCGGAGCCACCACCTGCACCGTGCCCTGCGCCAGGTGCCGCAGGCCCAAGGCCTCGACGGCCCGCAGGTCGACGGGCGTGGGCGCCTCCCCCGTCACGGCACGCCATACGCGGTCGCCACGCCCGAGGAGCAGGCCGCCCCAGGCGACGCCCAGACCGCCGGTCGCTCGGACCGGCCACCTCTTCGAGGTCATCGGCGTTTGGCCGAGGCCCACGCTGCGCCGGTGAGCGCAACCACCGCGGCTCCGAGCGCCGCGACCTGCGGGTAGTGGTGGGCGACAAGCTGTTGAACGCTCTCGGCATGGGCCTTCCGGTCGAACACGCCGTGGGCGCCGAAGTCGTGCCCGTCGCGCCCGTCGGCCGGCTCCCACAGGTTCACGGGCTGGTCCGGCGAGCGCCCCTCGCCGGTCTGCTGAGCCTTGAACCCGGTGCGCGCCAAGTACCGGTCCAGCAGGCCCGGTGCCACCGCGTTGGCCACCAGCGTGCCCACCGTCGAGGCGCCCACCCAGTACTCCCGGCGCCGAGGGTGCTCGGCCGCGTACACCACCGCCCGGGCGGCCACCTCCGGCTGGTAGATCGGCGGCACCGGCTGCGCGTGGCGTGGCAGGCGTGAGAGCACCCAGGAGAACTGCGGCGTGTTGACCGCCGGCATCTGCACCATCGTCACCTGCACGTGGCTCCCGTCGTGCAGCAGCTCGCAGCGCAGGGCCTCGTGGAAGCCCTGAATGGCGTGCTTCGCCCCGCAGTAGGCCGTCTGCAGCGGGATGCCCCGGTAGGCCAGGGCCGAACCGACCTGCACGATCGTGCCCCGGTCGCGCTCACGCATGCGCCGTAGCACGGCCATGGTCGAGTACACGTATCCGAGGTAGCTGACCTCGGTGACCCTGCGGTACTCCTTCGGGGAGATGTCCTCGAACCGAGCGAACACCGACGTGAACGCCACGTTCACCCACAGGTCGATCGCACCCAGCTCCTTCTCCACCCGATCCGCGGCCGCCTCCACGGCGTCCGGGTCGGCCACGTCCACGGGAATCGTCAGCACCCGGTCCGCTCCGAGCTCCAGCGCCCGGCGCTCGGCCGCAGCAAGCCCGGCCTCTCCCCGGGCGAGCAAGGCCAGCCGGTCCCCTCGCCGGGCGAACTCCTCGGCGCTTGCCCGTCCGATCCCCCCACTCGCGCCCGTGACCACGGTGACTCGCGGTGCCATCTCGGATCCATCCTTTCGGTAGGCGGCTGACGTCCATTGATTGTAGAATCGCAATCATTGCGATTGGGCAATTACTTCCGGGCAATCAGCAGACGAAGTGAGGCGCACGATGACTGGTGGTACGGGCGGGCGGACCATGTCCGACCACGACGTGTCGGTGGCACTGCGGGCTTCCCGGGTCTTCTCAGCACTCGTGGCCGCCTCGGTGGCCCACGCCGGCGACGTGGTGACGCCGCCCCAGCTGCGTGCCCTGGTCCTCGTGGCGACCCGGCCGGACGTCGACGGCGCCACCATCGCCGCCGCCCTCGACATCCACCCATCCGGCGCGACCCGGTTGTGCGACCGGCTCGTCGCCGCCGGGCTGCTGGACCGGGCGACCTCCACCACCGACCGCCGGCGTCTCGTCCTGACCCTCACCGACGCCGGTGCCGGGCTCGTCGACTCGGTGATGGACCACCGGCGCGCTGCCCTGGAACGCATCCTCGGGCGGATGCGCCCCGAGGACGTGCAGGCACTGGCCGTCGGGCTCGCCGCGTTCTCCGACGCCGCCGAGGAGCCGGCGGCTGGCCTGACCGCTGCACCGTGGTGACGGCAGTTGGCGACCGCGCCACCTCACCGGGCGCTCAGCTGATGCCGTACGTCGTGCGGCTCGTGCGCGGTGCCGGCACATCCATCTCTTCCGACGTGCGCGCTGATACGACGTAGGGATCCCCGCGCACGATGCCTGAGGCGACTGCCTCGAGCCACGGTGCCGGCATCGCCGGGAGCCCGTAGTCCGCGATGCGCCGCTCGAGCTCTCGAGCGGCAGCATCGGCTCCCCACCCGCTCGGGTCGCGGGTCATCGCGTCGATGATTTCCTGGAGCACTCGCTCTCGACGCCGCCGGTCGGCGAGTGCTTCCTGCTCGTTGCTGCTCATGACGAGACACCTCCTCCTGTGGCCGGTTTCGAAGACGGCCGACGTTCTGGGTCCACTGCGGCGCGGTTCCCATGCAGGGCCCTCACCGAGTCGTTGCGCGGGCATCGGGGATGAAGTGAAGGCGAGAGGGCGGCCCACCGTCACGCCCACCCCGAGCCGTGCCCACGCGCACCCCCGCCAGGGCGAGCTTGCGAATCGCGATGATGGCGGCGGTTCCGCCCAAAGAGGCCCAGCCCTGGCTGCCGGTCAGGCGAAGCAGCCCGGCAGCCAGCAGGAGGTCCAGGAGGACCGGCAGAGCGGCGGACAGCTGCCGCGTCCGGACCAGCACGGCCGCGCCCATCGCCACGGCTGCGGCGGTCACCACATCCGCTGCAAGCCCGACGGCACCGGACCACCAGCCCATGTTCACCTCGCTGCCGGAGCCGGAACCGGGGCAGGGGCCGGTGCTTGTGTCGGTGAAGCGTCCGGCGCCTCTGCGACGATTCGCTGCTCCTCACGGATCTCTCGCGCCAGGAAGAAGTTCAGGGCGGTTCGGATCGCAGCCACTGCGGCCAGCTGGGCCAGTTGGCGGAAGCTCGGGGATATGGCCGTTCGGAGCACGTCCGAAGCCAGCTGGAACTCCAGCCCCAAGGCCAGGAAGCGCCCCAAGGTCAGGCGCACCGGCACGAAGGCGCGTGGATCACGGTGCGGCAGAGCCTTCAGGAACAGCACCACGGAGATCGCCGCCCCCACGACGATCACCACGGCACCTGCCGCCTCCACCAGCCGGACCATCAGGTTCACGATGCTGTGGAGCAGGCTCTCGGGCAGGACCTCTGCGACTGTCCGCATGGCAACGCGTTACCCCGCTTATGCGTCTTGACACACCCACCGGGCTCGCACCTCACGAGCCCCGGCAAATGTCACGGGGCAGCAAACGGATCGCCCTACACCTGTCACATTCTCCGCCGGGTGGGCACCACCTTCGGAGGCGCCGCCGGCCCGGGTGGAACACGTCCCGCAGCGCGAACAGCAAGAGGAGGGTGCGACAGCACTCGCCAGCAAGGTCTACCGCTGAACTCCGTTCGGGTTGGTGCGGATCAGGAGAACTCGGGAGACGACCGGAAGAACGAGCCACCGCGTCAGCGTGACTCGAGGTCGCCGATGTAGGTCTGCATCTCATCGATCTCCTTGCGCTGGGCGTCGATGATCGAGTCGGCCAGCTCCCGAACACGAGGGTCCTCGATGTGGGCGCGTTCACTGGTGAGGATCGCGATGGAGTGGTGGGGGATCATCGCGCGCATCCACGCGACGTCCCCGACGGTGGCCTGCGAGCGGACGAGGAACAGGCCCGCCCCGAAGAGCACCACGGCCAAGGCGACGATGACCGCGTTCGCCTTCCGGTCGCGGTACATGCTGAGCATGAAGCCCAACATGATCACCATCATCGTCGCAGCCGACATCATCGTCATGAAGGACCGCGTCCAGCTCCAGTAGACGTGGTCGACGGAGTACGTGTTGAGGTACATGACGGCGTACATCACCACCGAAGCCGTCAGGACCATCAGGCCGAACCTGACGTACTGGCCTCGGCCGCCGTCTTCGTGGCTGCGCGGCTCACGCTGGTTGCGGTCCGAGCTCAGCGGCTGCGACTGCTTCTCGTGGTTGCTCAAGGCATCTCCTCCGCGTTGAGGCTCTCAGTGGTCACGAGCCCCCCTCGCAGACACGTCCTCCCAAGCGGGACTTCGGTTCTCGCGCGAGAGTGCGACCAACCCGATGCCGCCAGAGGCCCGCACGATGGCGAGTTCGCCATCCCCCTGAGGGGTCCCCCGCCGCGATACCCTCCGAGACCACGCACCAGCCGGGAGGTCACGTGTTCATCGACGACGGGGTAGGCGTGGTGCGGGTCCTCGTCGTGGGCGAGTGCGCCTCCAACGCACTCCTGCCGGCACTCCCCTCGGCCTGCGGGCGCACGCCCGCGAAGCTCGACGCGGTCAACGGATGAAGGCAACGCTGAAGGGCCTCGCACATCGCTTCTGGGCGATACCGCTGCTGTTCGCCCTTGCGGCCAGTGCCCTCGCCCTCGGAGTAACGGCGATCGACGACTCGCTCGACACATCGCTTCGGCTCCCCTTCCTGTTCGCCGGCGGTCCTGAGGGGGCGCGGGCGCTGCTCGCGGCGATCATCACCTCGATGATCTCCTTCACCGGCCTGGTCTTCTCGATCACCATCGTGGTGCTGCAGCTCACGAGCAGCCAGTTCTCCCCGCGGGTGCTGCGCTCCTTCCTCGAGGACCGGTTCAACCAGGTCGCGCTCGGTGTCTTCGTAGCCACCTTCGTCTACGGGCTCGTGGTGCTGCGGGGCGTCCGCGGCACCGCCCAGGTCAACCCGTTCGTACCCCAAATCGGGGTCACCGTCTCCTTCGCCCTGGTCCTGGCTTCGGTGCTGGTGTTCCTCGCGTACATCCACCACATCGCCCAGTCCATCAGGGCGGCCACCATCCTGGCGTCCATCGCCGACGACACCAGGGCGCTCCTGGACGACCGGTTCCCCGCAGACACGCGCCCGGAGGCCGCACTGCCGGATTCGGGAGGCCCCTCTCGCACGATCACAGCCGACCGCCCCGGAGTCGTGCAGTGGGTCGACGACGAGGCGCTCGCCACTGCGGCGGACCGGGACGGGGTGGCCATCGAGCTGGTACGGGCGGTGGGCGAGTTCGTCCCGACCGGTGCCCCGCTCGCGCTCGTGCGCGGTGACCGTTTCTTCGACGAGCGCCGGGTGCACGCCGCCGTGCATCTGGGCAGCGAACGGAGCATGGACCAAGACGTCGGCTTCGGGCTGCGGCAGCTCGTCGACATCGCCGAGCGAGCACTGTCGCCAGGGGTCAACGACCCGACGACTGCGGTACAGGCTCTCGATCACCTCCACGACATCGTTCGGCGGCTCGCCACGCGAGCACTGCCTCCGCGGCAACGAACCACGGACGACGGCCGCCTCGTGCTGTCAGTGCCACAACCCCGGTTCGACGACTACCTCGCCCTCGCGTTCGACGAGATCTCCCGCTGGGGCAAGGACAGTCCCCGCGTCCGGCGGCGCGTGCAGATCGCCCTGCTCGATCTCGAGGCAGCTGCCAGGCATGAGCACAGACCTGCCGTGACGGAGGCGATCACCCGCCACCGCGACACACTCTGGTCGACATCGGTGGACGCGCTCTCACCCACCGACATCGGGCTGCGCTGACGCTCGCACCCAGTCATTGCCGACCAGGGGTCGAGCCTCCTCAATTCGTGGTGTGGGGTTGGGGGGTTGCCTTCTGCGCCGAGGTGGCTGCACCTTGCTCGATCTCCTCGTCGGACAGCATGCGCACGGCGCCGACGCCCGGCATATCCCCCGCCGTCGTCCAGCCAGCACCTGCCTTCCCTGTCCAGCCCTCCCGCACCGGCTCATCCTGCTTGGTTTCGCTTGCGTTTCCCGCCGTACCAGGCGCCTCTACGGAGCCGCGCCAGGCACCGGTGGCCTCGCCCTCGGACTCGATGAACGCCTTGAAACGTTCGAGATCCGATTCGGCCTGGCGCTCGACGACGTTGAGCGCATCGCCAGCCCTCTCGACCACGCCCTCGGGCTCGTAGTCCAGCACCAAGGTCACTGACGTCTGGCCGCCAGCGAGCTCCTCGAAGGTCACCGCACCGGCGTTGGTGGTGCCTTCAGTAGCGGCCCAGGCCACCTTAAGGTCTGGGACCTGTTCGAGAATGCGCGCCTCCCAGCGGCGTCGCACACCGCCGATTTCGGCCACCCAGTCAAGGCGATCGTCTTCCACCTGGGTGACACTCTCGACCCCGTCCATGAACTGCGGGAACTCCTCGAACTGCGTCCACTGGTTGTACGCCTCGCGTACCGGGACATTGACCGTGGTGGTCTTCTGGACTCGGGTGCTCATGTGGTCTCCCTCGCTCGTCTCGTGACCCGGGTGACGCGCCGGGTGCTTGTTGGTCACCTCAACAATGAGCACCGGACATGACGAACCATCGGACGGCACGGTTTCGATTCCGTGACAGGCTCGCCGCCGGGTGCCCGGCTGGTTGCCGGTCTGGCCCTTCGAGACGCGTAGACCCTGGCGCGCGACGCCGACCACCGGCGTCAACGCCTGATCGGTACCGGTGGCAGCGCTCGACATGCTGCCCCAGACCGAACGAGTAATCCGAGCCGCACCCCAGCCAACACGATCGCAGCCCAACCGCCACGTCCACTGCCTAACCTGACCGCATCCCGCTCCTCCGACTCGCCCGAGACCCTCCTCCGAAACCCAGAATGCTCGTCGACTGCACACCCGGTGCATTGCCGGTCGGTCAGGTGACCACCAAGCGCCCCCCAGAAGGCTTAGGGGGGTATGACGATGAGCCTGCACAAGCTCACGGCCGGCACCGGGTACACCTATCTGACCCGGCAGGTCGCTGCGCACGACCGGACCCCCGGGCCGCGCGCGTCGTTGGCGTCGTACTACACCGAGCAGGGTGAGACCCCGGGCCGCTGGGTGGGTTCCGGGATGGCCGGTATCGACGGTCTCGAGGTGGGGGATGAGGTCACGGCGGAGCAGATGCGGGCGCTGTTCGGGGCCGGTCTGCACCCGCTTGCGAACCAGCGCGCGCAGCGGCTGGAGGGCCCGGACCTGACGATGCGGGAACTCACCGCGGTGACCCGGCTGGGCGCACCATTCAAGATCTACCGACACGAGGCGAACGCGTTCCAGGTCGAGGTAGCCCGCCGGATCGAGGACCACGCGGCCGCGTTGGGCCACCCCCGTGACTACCCGATTCCGGCTGAGGAGCGGGCCCGGATCCGCTCTCAGGTCGCCGCCGAGACGTTCCGCGCCGAGCACGGTCGGGACCCGCGCGACGCGCGTGAGCTGTCCGGGACGATCGCGAAACTGTCCCGTCCGAAGACGACGACGGTGGGCGGGTACGACCTGACGTTCTCGCCGGTGAAGTCGGTCAGCACCTTGTGGGCGATCGCCCCACCGCAGGTCGCGGCACAGATCGAACAAGCGCACAACGACGCCGTCAAAGACGCGCTGGCGTTCATCGAGGCACATGCCCTGTACACCCGCGAAGGCACCAACGGGGTCCGCCAGGTCGATGTCACCGGCCTGGTCGCGGCCGCGTTCACCCACCGCGACTCCCGCGCCGGCGACCCGGACCTGCACACCCACATCGCCGTCACGAACAAGGTGCAAACCCTGTCCGGGAAGTGGCTGAGCATCGACGGACGGATCCTGTTCAAGGCCAAGGTCGCCGCCTCCGAGACCTACAACACCGCCCTGGAGAAGCACCTACGAACCCGCCTCGGACTGACCTTCGCCGAGCGCCCCCGCGCGGATCGAGCCAGGCGCCCGGTGCGGGAGGTGGTCGGCGTCGACCCAGTCTTGAACGCCCGCTGGTCGACCCGCCGCGCGCTGATCGAGGCCCGCCGCGGCGAGCTGGCCACCACGTTCCAGGGCGACCACGGCCGCCCACCGACCGTGGTGGAGGCCATCGACCTGGCTCAGCAGGCGACCCTGGAGACCCGCGACCCAAAGCACGAACCCCGCACCCTGACCGAACAACGAGCCGCCTGGCGAGAGCAGGCCGAGGAGGTCCTCGCCGGCCCCGAAGGTGTCTCGCTCATGGTCGCTAGAACCCTGTCCCAGGGTCGCGGCGCGCCCCCGGTGACGGTGGATGCGGCATGGATCCGTGACACCGCGGCACGGGTCCGCGACGAGATCCAGTCCCGCCGCGCCACCTGGCAGGTCTGGCACGTGCGGGCTGAGGCACACCGGCAGGTGCGGGCTGCGGACCTGCCCGCCGAGCATCTCGACGCCCTCGTCGACCTCGTCACCGACCACACCCTCACCACCGCCTCGGTGCGGCTCACCACGGCCGGGGACGGCATCGAGGAGCCTCCCGAGCTGTGCCGCGCCGACGGGTCCAGCGTCTACGAGGTCGCCGGGTCAGCGGTCTACTCCAGCACCCAGATCCTGGGCGCCGAGCAGCGGCTCGTCGACGCGGCCGGGGTCGCCGACGCTCACCGCGCCACCCCGGAGGCGGTCGACCTGGCGCTGCTCGAGCACGCCGCCAACGGCACCACCCTGAACCCCGGACAAGCCGCCCTCGTCACCGCGATGGCGACCTCCGGCGCCCGCCTGCAGCTCGCGATCGCGCCCGCCGGGGCCGGGAAGACCACCGCCATGCGCGCCCTCACAGCGGCCTGGGTCGAGGACGGCGGCACCGTGATCGGGCTCGCCCCGTCCGCCGCCGCAGCCGCCGTCCTGCGCGAGTCCACCGGCGCGACCACCGACACCCTGGCCAAGCTCACCTGGTCGATCAGCCACGGCGAACTGCCCGCCTGGGCCGCCTCGATCGGGCCCCGCACCCTGGTCCTGGTCGACGAGGCCGGGATGGCCGACACCCTCACCCTCGACACCACCGTCGCCTTCATCACCGCCCGCGGCGGGCAGGTCCGACTCATCGGCGACAACCAGCAGCTCTCCGCGATCGGCGCCGGCGGCGTCCTGCGCGACATCGCCGCCACCCACGGCGCCCTGCAGCTGGAGGAGCTGATGCGGTTCACCGACCCCGTCGAAGGACACGCCTCCCTCGCCCTGCGCGACGGCCGGGTCGAGGCCCTCGGGTTCTACCTCGACCACGACCGGGTCCACGTCGGCGACCTGTCCACCATCACCCAGAACGTGTTCACCGCCTGGACCACCGACCGCGAGAAAGGTCTCGACAGCCTGATGCTCGCGCCCACCCGCGACCTCGTTTCCCAGCTCAACCACCAGGCGCAAGCCCACCGCCTGACCGGTCGCGACCCCGGCCGCGGGGCACGCATTGCTGACGGGAACACGGCGTATGCCGGTGACACGATCGTCACCCGCAGCAACGACCGCCGCCTGCGTCTCGGCGGTAACGACTGGGTCAAGAACGGCGACCGCTGGACCGTCCACGCCATTCGCCGGGATGGGTCACTGGCGGTGCAACACAACCGAAGCCGGCGCCTGGTCACCCTGCCGGCCGACTACGTCCGCGATGCTGTGGAGCTCGGGTACGCCAGCACCATCCACGGCGCCCAAGGCATCACCGCCGCCACCGTCCACGCCCTGGCCACCGGTGAGGAGACCCGCCAACAGCTGTACACGATGGCCACCCGCGGCTCCGGGGCCAACCACCTCTACGTCCAGGTCGTCGGCGACGGCGACCCCCACGGCATCCTGCAACCGGAGAACGTGCGCCCGCCGACCGCGGCCGAGATCCTTGAGAACATCCTCGCCCGCGACAACGCACCCGCCTCGGCCACCACGACCGCCCGCGACCACGAATCGCCCACCACCCGGCTCGGGAACGCGGCCGCCCGCTACCTCGACGCCCTGCACGTCGCCGCCGAACACCACCTCGGCCCACGAACCCTGGCCGCGATCGAGATCGGCGCCGAACGCACCGTCCCCGGCATCCACGACGACCCCGCTTGGCCCACCCTGCGCGCCCAGCTGATCCTGCTCACCACCACCGGAACCGACCCTCTCATAGCCCTCCACCGCGCGGCCAGCAACCGCGAGCTCGACACCGCCGACGACCGCGCCGCCGTCCTCCACTGGCGCCTCCCCGACCCGGACGTGACCGGGCAGGGCCCGCTGCCCTGGCTGCCCGGCATCCCCAGCAGTCTCCGGGACGATCCGCACTGGGGTGCGTACCTGACCGCCCGAGCCGACCTGGTCACCACCCTCGATGCCGAGGTACGACGCCAGGACCACACGGTGCCCGCGTGGTGGCCCACCGAGCGCCCGCCCCCCGACCCCGACCTGCTCGGCGACCTGGCCGTCTGGCGAGCCGCCAACACCATCCCCGACACCGACCGGCGCCCCACCGGACCCACCCAACCCGCCAAGACCCTCCGAACGTGGCAGCGCGAGCTGGACGCCCGGGTCGGCCGCGACGCCCCCGCCACCGTCGCCGACTGGGCACGACTGGTCACCACCCTGGTCCCCGCCACCCTTCACGACGACTACACCCCCCACCTCGCCAGACACCTCGCACTCCTCGCCAGCACCGGTATCGACGCCGAGACCTTGATCCGCGCCGCCACCAAAGCACCACTGCCCGACGACCACGCCGCCTCCGCTCTCTGGTGGCGCATCGAACCCCACCTTCCAGAACCCGGCGATATGCCCACCGACATCGACCAGGGCCGCGGCCACCGCCGCGTTGACGACCAACGATGGACATCCCCAGCCCAGCACGGCCCATCGCGCAGCCCCGGCATGTCGCGATGACCCACCACGCGGCCTTGAGAATCACATGGGTGGGTCACGACCAGAATCCCAGGATGCCGCGAGAGTCCGAGGGCGGATCGTAGGTCTCACCGGGGTGGTGTGGCAGCTCACGGAAGCCGGCGGATCCTCAAGACACACTGATAGGCCGTTCACGGCCGCTCATGCACAGCAGGAACAACTCAGTTCCGGCCACGCAGACGCCCTGCCGAGTCCTTGGAAAGTCCTTGGCAGATTTCGCGACGTCCAACTGACGCTCACGATGCCCGACGCATTTCCGCAGGTCAGAGCACCTGCTCAACCAATCACCATCGCTCACCCGTAAACGGGCACGACTTCGAGATGTACTTCGACATCTGATCGAACCAGCTGCTCGACGACGCCCCGCCCGGGTTCCGGGCGGGGCGTCGTCGATTCGCCCGGAGGGGGGCACCTGCGCACGGTGATGGGGACACCTCGGGTATGCCGAACGGTCGCCGCACCCTGCTGGTGCGACGACCGTCCGGGTCACCCGGTCCTCACCGTGGTCAGCCGGTGACGACCGAGCCGAGGGTGTAGCTGCCGTCGGCGCGACGGGAGTAGTTGGACAGGTACATGGGTGCGGAGTACTTCAGCCGGTCCACGACGGCGATGGTGGCCGTGTAGGTGCCCCTGGGCAGGGTCGTCGGGACGGTGAACTTCGTCGTGATGGTCTTCGAGCCCGGGAGGATCTTGCGCGGGTCGACCGACAGTGCCTTGGCCCAGGTCTTCTGGCCCTTGGAGTTGATCAGCCACAGCTGCACCGACCAGCCGTCGTAGGTCGGAGCCGACCCGAGGTTGGAGATGGCCGTGGTGACCGAGCTGGCCTTGCCCCGGACGAGCGGCCCGACGGTCACCTTGGTCACCGCGTACCGGTAGCCGGCCGACCGGATGGCGGTGGTGAACGCGGCCTGCTGGGTGGGCGTCATCGCGGCGTACTTCAGGCGCATGTTCTCGCTCGAGGTGGTCGACACGTGCCACTTGGTGACCTGCCCCTTACCCGCCACGGGGTCACCCGACGTACCCCACTCGCTGTAGAACGGGCGGGTCTTCCAGACCTCGCTGAGGCGGGTGTCGACGGTGTCGGTCACCATCGAGTACATGTTCGGGCAGCCGAGCGAGTCGGTACGGATGCCGAGGTTCGGGTTCGCGGTGATCGCCGCCATCGTGAACTTGACCGGGCTCATCGTGTTGATGAGCACGTGCTTGGTCGGGAAGGCGCTGGCGACGGCCTTGATCATCCGCAGGCCGTTGGCGTCGGTGATGTGGACGGCGGCACCGTCGACCCACCACTCGCCGAACTTGCCGTAGCCGCCGACGTCGACGTAGCCCAGGCGCGGGTCGTTGGCGTAGCGCCTGCCGAGCTCGGCCCACAGCGCCTCCCAGCGGGCCAGGAAGGTCTCGTTGTTCCAGTCGGGGACGGTGGAGATGAGCCGCTTGTTGGGGCCGTAGACCGTGCCGGTGCCGGGCTGCACCGGCAGGTAGGTGGGGGTCACGGGCGGGAACGCGGTCTGGTCCTCCCGCATCTCCATCCAGCAGCCGGGGCAGTAGGCCACGACGCGGAAGCCGAACTTGCCCTTGGCGTCACCGGCCTTCTTCAGGCCGGCCTCGATGGAGGAGAAGTCGTAGGCGCCCTTGGTGCGCTCGAGCTTGCCCCAGTAGGTCTGGTCCCGGTAGTACACGTCGGTCGGCGCCTGCCAGGGGTCCGAGAGCTGGCTCGGGTACCCCATCCACTGGTACTGGCCACGCAGCGGGTTGGCCAGGTCGGTGCTCGGCGTCCAGACGGACTTCGAGAAGGTCTTCGTCGCGGGCGCAGCGGTGGCCGCGGTGGCCGAGTCAGCGGCCACGAACGAGGTCAGCGCGACAGCGGCGGTGGTGGCAACGGCGATCAAGGCGGCGGCGAGGCGCCGTCGGGCGGAGGCGTTCAACGTCCAATCCCCTTCGTGAATGTCCTGTTCCAGGACATCCAGCCGGGGAGAGGCGTTGCAGGCCTGCGGCGGGACCTCCAGGAGAGGACCGAACGGTGTGCGCCCCCTGACGCTCTTACTGGTCCCGGTCGCCCGGTTCCACTGGTGAGTCTACGAAGAGTGGGCGGGACGGATGTGCGGTATCAGCAGACTCTCAGCCGAACGGACGAGGCCGCGGCGACCGATGGCTACGCCGGGCCCACGTCGTCGACGAGCAGGCGGCGCACCCGTTCGGCGAGCTCGTAGATGTCGAAGGGCTTCTGCAGGAAGTCGGTGCGCCCACCCGGCACGTGCAGGTCGAGGTCGCCCTCGGGGTCCCCCGAGACGAACAGCACCCGCAGCCCGGGCCGCTCGACAGCGACGTCGCGGACGATCTCCGCCCCGTTGCCCCCGGGGATGTGCACGTCGGTGACGATCAGGTCGAAGTCCTCGGCGGCGCACGCGGCGCGCACGGCGTGTGCCGTCGCGACCGGCGTCACGCGGTAGCCCTCGGCGCTGAGCACCCGCACGAGCAGCACGCTCATCGGCTCGAAGTCCTCCACGACCAGCAGGCTGGCGCCCTCGGCGCCCGCCGGGCCGTCCCCCTGCTGCTCAGCCACCGCGAACCTCCTTGTCGGCGCGACCACGGGACCCGACCTGCCCACCGGTCACGTCGTCGAGCAGCGCGAGCACCACATCGAAGTCGAGCGGTTTGGTGAGGAAGCGCTCGGCGCCGCCGTCGACCAACCGGGTGGCCAGGCCCGGGGACGCGTCGGCACTCAGGATCACCACCGGGATGTCCTTGGTGTCGTCGCGTCGCTTCAGCGCCCGGAGCACCTCGCGCCCCGAGAGGTCGGGCAGGTGCAGGTCGAGCAGCACGAGGTCGGGGTGGTGCGCGCGGGCGAGCTCGACCCCCAGCCCGCCCAGGGCCGCGTGGATCATCTTCCAGCCCGGGCGCAGCCCGAGCAGGTGCTCGACGACGCGGACGTTCGGGGCGTTGTCCTCGATGTAGAGCAGGGTGGCCGCGCCGTCACGGGTGGCCACCGCGGCGGCGGGGGCCGGGCGAACGTCGGGGATGTCGCGCAGCAGGTCCTCCGCCTGGGCGCCGCGCCAGGCGGGCAGGGTCACCAGGAAGGTCGCCCCGGCTCCCGGGGTCGAGCGCACGCTCACGGTGCCGCCCATCAGCTCGGCCAGCGACTGGGTCAGGGCCAGCCCGATGCCGGCGCCCTCCACAGCGGTGCTCTCGGCGCCCAGCCGGTCGAAGGGCTGGAAGACCCGGCCCTGCAGCTCGAGCGCGATGCCCGGTCCTTCGTCGCGAACGGTCAGCCGCACCACGTCGTCGTCGTGCTGCCACTCCACCCAGACCCGGCCGCCGTCCTTGTTGTACTTCACCGCGTTGGACAACAGGTTGAGCAGTATCTGCCGCACCCGCTGCCGGTCGGCGAGCAGCATCACCGACGGGTCCCCGGATGCCGGCACGAGGGTCACCTCCGCGGCGCTCGCCAGCGGCCGCATCAGCTGCAGGGTCTCGTCGACCAGGGTCGCCAGGTTCATGGTCTCCAGGCTGAGCGACATCTGGCCCGACTCGATGCGCGAGATGTCGAGCACGTCGTTGATCAGGTCGAGCAGGTGCTGTCCGCCCTTGAGCACGTAGTCGACCGCCTCGGCGTGCTCGGTGCCGGCCAGCTGGTGGCTCAGCAGCTGGCCGAAGCCGAGCACGGCGTTCAGCGGCGTGCGCAGCTCATGGCTCATCCGGGACAGGAACTGGTTCTTGGAGTCGTTGGCCGCGCGAGCCGCGGCCTCGGCGGTGCGCAGCGCCTCGGCGGACAGCACCCGCTCGGTGATGTCCTCGATGGTGATCACCGTGCGCTCGGTCGGGCGGTGCGGCACGAGCACCGGCGTCGCCACCGCGCTCACCCAGCGCACGTCGCCGTCCTGCGTGACCACCCGGTGCTCCGACACGGCCGGGTGCCCCGCCCCCGCGACCTCGACGAAGCCCCGCTCGACCTCACCCAGGTCGTCCGGGTGCACCAGGCGCATGGCGTCGTGCAGGTCGGCGGCGACCAGTGACTCGGAGTCGATGCCGATCAACCGCCGCGCCTTCGGGCTGACGTAGAGGTAGGCGGGCGGGTCGAGCTGCAGCAGCAGGAACGCCATGTCGACGCTCTCGGCGATCTGGCGCAGCCGCGCCTCGCTCTCCGCGGACGCCGCCTCGAGCGCCCGCTGCCCGGAGACGTCACGGATCGCCGCGACCACCCAGCCCTGCTCGCCGGCCAGCCACGGCACGAGGCTCACCTCGACGGGGATCTCGGCCCCGTCACGGCGACGGGCGACCAGCAGCAGGCCCGACCCCATCGACCGCACCTGCGGGTGACGGTGGAAGCGGGCTCGGTGCCCGACGTGCCGCTCGCGCATCGCCTCGGGAACCAGCAGCTCGACCTCGGCCCCGACCAGCTCCTCGCGGTCGTAGCCGAACAGCTCGCACACCCGCTGGTTCAGCTGCGCGATCCGACCGCTGGGTTCGACGCACACCAACGGGTCGGGGGCGGCCTCCAGCAGGGCCGCCAGGCGTTCGTCGAACTCCACCCCCACGGGGTCGGGCACGGGTGCTCGAGGGTGCGGCACTGCCAAGTCACCTCCCCGTGACACGGGGCCGCGCTCTGCCGGCGTCGCCCGCCCGCGACCAGATCCCCACCGTACGCCCTGCGACGTCCCACGACCCGACGCTCCGGGAGACCCGTCGCATCGCCACGACACGGCCGGCCCGCGTGCCCGCACCCCGGCGTGGCAGCCCGCCCGGGCGTGGACGGCGGGACCTCCCGCGGTGCCTGCCGGGGCACCCGCCGGTGTGGTACGACTGGGACGACGACGTGGCGCGACGAGCCCGTCGGGCCGAGGAACGGCAGGTGGCTGGTGGAGCCGAACGACGACGCCTCCGGCGAGGCCCTGGCCCCGCTCGCCGACGCCGTCATCGAGGTCGACTCGAACGGCCGCATCGAGCGCGTCGACGATCGGGCCGAGCAGCTGTTCGGCTGGCCCGCGCAGGACCTCGTCGGCTGTTCGATCGACGTGCTCGTCGCCGACCGGGTGACCGACCCCGGTGCGCGCCCGGCCGGTGTCGACCTGCTGCTCTCCGCGCGTCGCCGCAACGGCGCCCCGTTCCCCGCGGAGGTGCGCCTCGGCGTCGGGGGCGGCGCCGACGGCGGCCACCGGGTCGCCCTGGCGATCCGCGAGCGCAGCCCGGTCGCCGGTCCCGCGGCGGACGGCGCGGATTCGGCGCAGGAGGGGGACCCAGCTGCGCCTCCTCCCCTGCCCGCGCGCGGCATCTCGACCATCGCGCACGACCTCAACAACGTCATCAGCGTCATGCTGATCTACAGCGAGCTGATCGAGCGGGCGGTCCAGGGCCGGTCGATGGACGAGTACCTGGGCGAGATCCGCGCCGCCGCCGAGCACGGGGCCGAGCTGACCGGCCAGCTCCGCGCCCTGGCCCGGCAGTCTGCCCCTGACCCGGCGGCCGCGGCCGCGCGCCCCCGGCTCGACGAGGACCTGCTGCTGCACGCCATCCGGCGTCGCGCCGCCCGGGCCGCCCGCGCCACCGCCGCCGCCCCCGAGGCGATCACGGTGGTCGTCGTCGACGACCACCGGATGTTCGCCGAGGGCCTGTCGCGGCTGCTCGGCTTCGAGGACGACATCGAGGTGCTGGGCGTCGGCGGCACCGGGCGGGAGGCCGTCGCCCTGGTGGAGCAGCTCCGGCCACGCGTGCTCCTGCTCGACTTCGACATGCCCGGGGGGAACGGCGTGCTGGCCGCGGCCGAGATCAAGGCCAGCCGGCCCGAGACGATGATCGTGATGATCTCCGGCTCGACCGACGACGGGCTGATCCTGCGGGCGGTCGACGCCGGCTGCTCGGGGTACCTCACCAAGGACCGGGCGGCGTCCGAGGTGGCCAGCGCCGTGCGCACCGTGGCGGCGGGTGAGGCCCTGATGTCACCCGCCCAGATGGCCAGGCTGCTGCCGCGGCTGCCGCGGTCGAACAGCGGGGTGGGCTCGGACCTCACCCGGCACGAGCGCCAGGTGCTCGCGCTGCTCGCCCGCGGCGCCACGAACAAGGCGATCGCCGTCGAGCTCTCGTCGAGCGTCGACGTCGCCCGCGACGACGTCGACGGCGTCCTCACCAAGCTGGGGGCGCACTCCGCGCTCGAGGCGGTCGCGACGGCGATCCGCGAAGGGGTCATCGAGTACAACTCGCCGTTCTGACCACGGGGGGCCTCGCGCGCGCAGGGACCGGCCGGTGTCGCCTAGCCTCGCTCCATGGGTTCCGACCCCCGCCGCCTGGAGGGGCTGCGCGCCGACGAACAGGTCGCAGCCCGCCTCGTCGAGCGCGCCACCGGGGCGACGGCCCGGGCCCACGACGTCGGCCACCGCCAGGGGGCGTACGACGTGCACCTCACCTACCCCGGTGGGCGCACCGCCGCGCTCGAGGTCACCACCCACGCCGGGGCGGCCTCACGCAACGGGATGGTGCTGCTCGGCCGCGACCGGCTGGCGCGGCCGACCTCGACGCAGCGGCCACCCCCCTCGTCGCCACCGGCGAGCGACCCGTCCCCGGTCACCGACCCGGTGCTCACCGCCCTGCCGGATGCCGTGAGCGACCTTCTCGTGGAGCCGCACGTCGCGCGGCGGGCCGCCAAGGTCGCGGGTGCGGGCCGGGTCGACGAGCGCCACCTGTTCATCGGCATCGCCGAGGGTGGGCTGCCCCAGGGGCTCTACCAGCGGTTGAGCGCGCCGCTGGGCCCGCTCCCCCTCGCGCCGCCCGAGGTGCCGGACGGGCTCACCCACCTGTGGCTGACCACCGAGTGGCCGGGCTCCCCCCTCATCGGGTGGCGTCGCGACCAGGGGTGGCACGCCTACCAGGTCTGACCGGCCGCCCCGGCTCAGAAGCCGCCGAAGTCGCCCCCGCCGAAGTCACTGCCACCGAAGTCACCGCCACCGCCGCCGCCCCAGTCGCCGCCACCAGCCCAGTCACCGCCGCTGTCGGTGCCGGACGCGTCGGCCGCGGACCCGGCGTCGCCGCCGGCCTCCCCCGAGCCGGCGTCACCGGAGTCGGACCCTGCGTCGGCGGAGCCGGTACCGCCGTCGTTCGTGGTGTCGCCGGCGTCCTGCGCCTCGGGGCTCTGGTCGTAGCCGCCCAGGAGCACGTCGGCGACGGCCGAGCCGATCACGACGCCGGCGATGGTGCCCATCATCGAGCCGGCGAACATGCCGCCCATCCCCGTCCCGCCGCCGAAGGAGCCGCGCGAGAAGGTGTTCTGCAGGGTGCCCGGCTGGCGCATCTCGGCGCGGGTGGCGGCTCGGGCCAGGTCGGCGGGCTCGGCCGAGGTGCCCGCCTCGGTCGGGGATGCCGTCGCGAGCTCGCGCAGCAACGCCTGGCGCTGGTCAGGAGTGAGCTTCTCGAACGCCTCGGCGTGCAGCGCCTCGAGCTGCTCGGGCGGGGCGGTGCGCAGCAGGTAGCGGTAGCGGGCCACCGCGCGCTCCTCCTCGCTCGCCTGCGGACGTGGTGGGGTCGCCGCCGAGCGCAGGTTCCGCCCGCCGTCCCAGGCAGCCCCCTGCCGGTGCTGCTCGTTCGGCGTACGGCCCAGGAGCCGGTCGAGAAAGCCCATCGTGGTGTCCCCTCGGTCTGCGGCCTCCCCGCGAGTGCCGTCACTGCCCCCAACGGTGCCACCCCGTGGTCGCGTTCCCGCGTTTGCGCCCACCACAGTTCCCTCTCGTGGCGGGGCTTGCATTGAGCCGGGTTCACGTTGCAAAGTTGAGTCATACCCACTCATGTACTCGGCTTCACCCCCGACCGATCAAGGAGGAACACCATGTCAACCGGATTCGACCCCTTCCGCGACCTCGACCGCATGCTCGCGGGCACGCTGCGCACCCCCGCCTCGGCGGCGATGCCGATGGACCTCTACCGCTCGGGAGACCGCTTCGTCGCCCAGGTCGACCTCCCCGGCGTCGACCCGTCCTCCATCGACGTCGACGTCGAGGACCGCACCCTCACCATCCGGGCCGAGCGCCGCGAGCAGGCCGAGCGCGACGTGCAGTGGCTCTCGCACGAGCGACCGAGCGGCACGTTCGCCCGCCAGCTCACGCTCGGCTACGGCGTCGCGTCGTCACGCATCGAGGCCGACTACTCCGACGGCGTCCTCACCCTCACCATCCCGGTCGCCGAGGAGGCCAAGCCGCGCAAGATCGCGGTCAGCCACACCGGTGGCCACCAGGTGATCGAGGGCCAGCCGGCACAGGACCACCCCGTCGCCTGACCCTGGCCCGACCGTCGCGAACCGCGCCACGAACGGCCCGTCCCCGGTGGGGGGCGGGCCGTTCGCCCGGTGCGGGGACCGGCAGCCGGCATGCGCGAGAATCGCGACATGACGACACAGCGCGAGACCCTCATCGCCGAGCTGATCGACGCCGGACGCCACCTCGTCGAGCGCGGGCTGGTGCAGGCGAGCGGCGGCAACCTGTCGGTGCGGCTGCCCGACTCCGATCGGTTCCTGGTCACCGGCACGGGGACCTGGCTCGACCGGCTCACCCCGCACGACTTCGCCGAGCTCACCCTCGACGGGGAGCGGGTCGGCGGGGCGGAGCGGCCGTCGGTGGAGTGGAAGCTGCACCAGCGCACCTACGCCGTGCGCCCCGACGCCGCCTGCATCGTGCACCTGCACCCCCAGCACGTGCTGCTCGTCGACATGCTCGGGGCGCGGCTGCGCTTCACCACGCTGGACCACCAGTACTACCTCGGCAGCGCGGGCCGGGTGCCCTTCCACCCGTCCGGTTCCGAGGAGATCGCGGAGGCGGCCGCGCAGGCCGCACGCGACCACGACGCCGTGGTGCTGGCCCACCACGGCTGTTCGACCCTCGGGGACACGGTGTCGATGGCGCTGCGCCGGGCCCTGAACCTCGAGGAGGCGGCCACGATGACCTACCGGCTGCTGCTCGCCGGCGACCGCACGTCGGACTTCCCGGACCGCTGGAAGGGCAACATCGTCAGCGTGTGAGGGCCAGGCTCCCCAGCGCCACCAGCCACGACACGAACGACCCCACGAGGAAGTACTCGGTGACGGCGTCGATGCCCACGCCGTCGACGCTGGTCTTGTCGTCGCGCTTGGCCTGCAGCTCGGGAAAGCGGATCAGGCCCTTCGCGGCGATCACCAGGCCGGCCGCGGTGAGCTGACCGGCAAGACCGAGCCCGATGATGAGCACCCGCTCCATCGGCCCGAGCAGCCGCCCGCCCCGCAGCTGGTCGGAGGGCTGGGGATCGCTGCCGGTGCCCGTCGGCAGCACGGGCCGCATCGCCCCGACGCCGACCAGCACCAGCCGCACCACGACGTTGGCGGTGGCGAGGTTCACCAGCAGCAGCCCGGCGACGAGCAGCACGTGGGCCGGCTCCGCGCCAGACCCGACCAGTGGAAGGTCGGCCCACTGCAGCCAGCGGCCGAACGGCCCGCCGGCGGGCGACGCCCAGCCGCTCAGCACGACCAGCCCCACTGCCCCGGCGGCCAGGGCGGACAGGGCCGGCCAGTGGCGGGTGCCGGTGGTGGCCGCCTGGTCGGACCACCGCACCCAGAGCACCAGGGGCACCAGCGACGCGGCCAGGCAGACGAGGTCGATCGGCGCGGTGAGACCGGTCAGCACCGCGAGCACCGCGACGGCGGCGGCACCCGAGGCCATGGCGGCGCGCAGGGCCGTGGTGCCCGACCCCGCGACGGCGCGCACGAGGTCGGCCAGGCCCACCCCGACCAGCCAGACCGCGAGCCACGTCATGCCAGGCCCCGCAGGAGGTCTTCGGCGGCGAGGACCGCACCGATGCCGTCGGCGCGCACGCGCTGCGACACGGCCGAGGCGCTGATGCCCTCGAGCGTGGCCAGCTCGCTCTGGGTGGTGTGCGGATCCATGAGCCCCCTCAACAGTCGGACCGAACGGTGCGACAACGAGCCAACCAGATGGTCCCGACAGAGCAGGGCCGCGTTGACGGCGTCCGCGCGCCCACCGCCACCGGGCGCGTCCGGGCCGCGGCCGCCCTCGGCCCCCACGGCCTCGGGTGCCGGGTGGTACGCGGTGCGCAGGTGGCGGGTCGCGGCCCGCCCGGCGGCCTGCTCGACCGCCTCGATCGCCGCGCGGGCGGCCCACCACCCGGGGCCGTCCTCGATGCCTCGCTCGGCGTCGAGCAGCTGCACCGGGCCGCGCCCGATGCCGACCCGCACGTCGGCGCCGGGCAGCAGCTCCAGGCGAACCCGCAGGGCCGCCTCGATCGCCGACCCGAGCGTCGCGTAGGTACCCTGGAACTCGTCGCCCACGGTGATCCGCAGCTCGGTGACGGCGGGGACTGCGGCGTTGACGGTCACCAGCGCCGCGTCGACAGCGCGGTGCAGGGCGCGCCGGTTGGGGGCGTCGCGCGACCCGACGAGGTCGCCGATGACGACGCACCGTGAAGCCTGGTCCTTCATCGCGTTCATATGAAGATCATACCTTCATCTGACCCGGATGAAGCAATCTACTTACGGCGAATGGTCCAGCGCGCCGGACGGCGCACCCCCGCGCGACCAGCCGGCACCCCGGATCAGGCGAACGCCCGCAGGTCGGTGCCGGTGCGGGGCTCGGCGACCCCGCGCTCGGTCGCGACCGCGTCGACCAGCCGAGCCGGCGTGACGTCGAAGGCCGGGTTGAACCCCGGCGACGCCTCGGGCGCCAGCCGGACTCCCCCGAGCACGGTGACCTCCTCGCCGGGCCGCTCCTCGATCTCGATGTGCGAGCCGTCGGCCATCGACAGGTCGACCGTCGACCACGGCGCGGCGACCATGAACGGGATGCCGGCGTCGCGGCAGGCGAGCGCCACCCCGAGGGTGCCGATCTTGTTCGCGGCGTCGCCGTTGGCGGCGATCCGGTCGGCGCCGACGACGGCGAGGTCGACCAACCCGCGCAGGATCGTCGACGCGGCGGCGCCGTCGGCCTGCACCCGGTGCGGGATGCCGTCGGCGGCGAGCTCGAAGGCGGTCAGCCGCGAGCCCTGCAGGAGCGGACGGGTCTCGTCGGCGTAGACCAGCTCGAGCCGGTCCCGGGCGTGCAGCTCGCGGATGACCCCCAGGGCGGTGCCCCAGGCCGAGGTGGCGAGCGAGCCGGTGTTGCAGTGGGTGAGAACCCGCAGCCGGGGCCGGTCGACCCGCGCGAGCAGCCAGTCGGCGCCGAGCCGGGACAGCTCGCGGTTGGCGGCCTCGTCCTCGGTGGCGACCCGCCGCGCGGCGACCAGCACGTCATCGCGGCCGCGGTCCATCAGCGGGCGCACCTGGTCGACGCCCCACGCGAGGTTGACCGCGGTCGGGCGGGCGTGGCGCACCCGGTCGACCGCCGCCTGCACCCGGGCGTCGTCCCACCCCTCGCGCGCACCCTCGTCCATGGCGAGCACGACCCCCAGCGCCCCGGCGACACCGAGGGCGGGCGCACCGCGCACGGCCAGCTCGGCGATGGCGACCACGAGCTCGTCGGTGGTGACGATCTCGCGGTAGGCGGTGGTGCCGGGCAGCAGGGTCTGGTCGAGGAGCCGCACCGCGCCACGGCCGTCGCGGCCGGCGTCGTCGTCCCAGGCGATGGCGATCAGCGTCATGGCCGCAGCCTATGCCGCGCCCCCACCCCGACTCGTGCCGGACCGCGCACGGCCGGGCAGGCCCAGCCGGACTCACCGAGTGACCGATCCGGGGTCGGTCGCGACATCGGGCGTGCCTGCGCCCCCGGCCGGCCCGGCATCCCCGCTAGGTTCGACGACCATGACACCGGAACCTCGCCCCCGTCGTCGCACCCTCCACCGCCGCACCGCCGCAGGCCTGCTCACCCTGGCCGTCGTGGCCGCACCGGTCGCCGTGACCGCCTCCGGCACTGCCGTCGGGGCCGAGCCGACGGTGCTCACCCCGATCGGCGGCGGCTACGAGGCCTCGACGCTGACCGGCTTCTCCCGCGCGGCGGCCGAGGGGGCCAGCGGGCCGACCGTCGACATCGTGGTCGTGCCCTCTGCCTACGGCGACACGGCCAAGGAGCGCAAGGCCAACCTCGTTCTCGCGCAGCAGCGCACCGACCAGGTGGATGCCGCGTGCGACGCCGCGGTGGCGGCACCCTTCACCGGGTGCACGGCGACCCTGGCGGTGCTGCTCAACCGTGCCGACGCCCTGGACCCGGCCAACTCGGTGGCCCTCGACGCGCCCACGACCGACGGCATCTACGTGCTCGGTGGCGACCAGGAGATCGCGATGGACGTGCTCGCGAACTCTCCTGCGGAGACCGCGATCACCGCTGCCGTGCAGCAGCGGGGCGTGGTGCTCGGCGGCACCAGCGCCGGTGCGGCGGTGGAGTCGCGCAACATGATCAACGGCTACACCACCCTGTCGGACGACCCCGAGCTCGGCCTGCGGCGCGACTCGACGCTGATGTGGTGGGACGACGGCGACGCCGACTCCACCCGCGGGCTCGCCGTCGGTTCGTCCCGGGCGATCTTCGACCAGCACTTCTACCAGCGAGGCCGCTTCGGCCGCACCCTGTCGACCCTGGCCACCGCCGACGAGCGCTTCGGCGGCACCAGCCCGGTCGGCGTCGGCGTCGACTACGCGACCGGCATCCGCGACACCGGCGACGCCCTGCTGTCCGGCCTGTTCGGCGACAGCTCGGTGGCCGTCGTCGACCTCGAGACGCTGCAGGCCACCCACACCTGGGCGGGCGCCCCGGCCACCCTCTCGGCCCGCAGGGTGCTGACCCACCTGATGACCGACGGCACCACCTACGACCTGGTCGCGCGCACCTTCTCGCGCAACGGAACACCGATCGCGCCGCCGTCCAGCGCGGCCTGGTCGGCACCGGCGTCCCCCTCCACGGTGGGTGGCACGGTCTTCCTCGGCGGCGGCGTGCTCGGCAGCGACGTCATCGGCGACGCCGTCACGGCGGCCCGGGCCGTGAGCACCTCGAAGACGGCCAAGCTCGTCGTCCTGGGTGCCGGTGCGAGCTCGAGCACGCTGGCCAACTCCTACGCGCAGGCGGTCAAGAAGGCCGGCTGGGGCGGCACCGTCACCACGGTGGTCTACGGCAGCAAGGGCTGGTCGAACAAGACCCTGGCCGGCGCCACCGCCGTCGTGCTCGCCGGCGACGCCCCCGCGGCGCTCGCCTCCACGATGGCGGACCCCGCCTTCCGGGATGCCGTGACGAGCGCCGTGCGCACGACCCCCGTCGTGCTGGCCGACGGTGCGATGACGGCCGTGCTCGGCACCCGTTGGTCGGCGAAGGCGAACGCGCCGGAGACCGACCTCGACGCGATCGAGGCCGAGGGTGTCGCCGCCTTCCGAGCCGACGACGCCGCGTGGCTGCCCGGCCTGGCACTCGTCCCGGCGACCCTCGTGCCGCACCTCACCGACGACTACCGCTGGGGTCGTCTCTACTCCGGTGTCGCGGCGTCGCGCGCGCAGCTCGCCGTCGGCATCGCCGCCGGGTCGGCCGTCGTGCTGGCGCCGGCCGGCGCCTCCGTCAGCGGCGCCTCGGTCGTGGTGGCCGACGGGCGCGGCGGCACCTTCTGGACCGGCGCGAACGGTGCCCTGGGCGCCAGCGGCGTGGTGCTCGACGTCTTCGGCGACGGTGAGGCCCTGCACCGCTGACCCACCGACTCGCCGTGTGACTGCGGCCCTTGCGCGTCGCCCCCCGGCGTGCCACGGTCGAGGTGTGGGGAGCACCACTCCCCACGACGACGGACGACGTCAGAGCTGACGCCCTTGGCGAGCCCGCCGCGACACTCTCGCGATCGGAGGAAGCCGAGATGACCCAGCAACGAGTCGTCGTCGGGGTCGACGGGTCCCCACTGTCCATGGCGGCGGTCGCCCGGGCCGCGCAGGTGGCGAGCGCGCGCGGGTACACCCTGCACGTGCTGCACGCCTTCGCTCCCGACCTGCCGATGCTCGGCTTCGGTGAGCTGTCCGACGGTTCGGCGATGGTGTCGACGCACGCCAAGCGGCTCGTGGCCGACGGCGTCGCGCGCGCCCACGCGGTCGACCCGGCACTCACCGTGACCACCGGCATCCGTGACGGCTACGCCAGCCAGGCGCTCGTCGACGCCTCCCGCTCGGCCGCCCTCGTGGTGGTCGGGGCGATGGGGCACGGGGTGTTCAGCCGCACCAGCGTGGGAGCCGTGGCGATGCAGGTCATCACGCACGCCCGCTGCCCGGTGCTCGTCGTCGGCCACGAGACCGCCGGCGGCTCCCCCGCGACCGGCCGGGTGGTCGTCGGCGTCGACGGGTCCAAGCCGTCGCTTCGCGCGCTCGCCGTGGCCTTCGACGAGGCGGCCCGCAGCGGTGGCACGCTCGACGTGCTGCACGCCTGGGAGGCGCACAGCGCGAGCGACCCCACCCTGTCGACGAGCTCGAGCTGGAGCACCTACGAGGCCAACCTCGAGAAGATCGTCGAGTCGGCCATCGCGACGCGCCGCACCGAGAACCCCGACGTCAAGGTCGACTACGAGGTGGTGCGCTCCGAGCCGGTGCAGGCGCTCGTCGACCGCACCGAGGGCGCCGCCATGCTCGTGGTGGGCAGCCGTGGCTCCGGTGGCTTCACCGGGCTGCACGTCGGGTCGACGGCCCTGCGGCTGATCAGCCGCGTGCACTGCCCGCTGCTGATGACCCGCTGACCCCGACCTTCCGGGATCGGGCGAGAAGGCTGAGTCGCCGGGGACGTCAGAGGCGCTCGGTCGCCCCGAGCTGGTCGAGCACGAACGCCCACTCCCAGGCGATCTGCTCCCACGCGGAGTACCGCCCGCTGCGCCCGCCGTGCCCGGCCGCGAGCTCGGTGCGCATCAGCACCGGCCGGTCGACCGGGTCGCTGGTGACCGTCTCGCGCAGCCGGGTGACCCACTTGGCCGGCTCGGTGACGTAGACCCGGGTGTCGTGCAGGCTC
>DASSQL010000459.1:0-2226 GCA_035702525.1 Ornithinibacter sp.
CGGCACTTGATGTCGATGAACTTCTCGGCCCCGAGGTCGGCGCCGAAGCCGGCCTCGGTGACGACCCAGTCGCCGAGCTTGAGGGCGGCCCGGGTGGCCATCACCGAGTTGCAGCCGTGCGCGATGTTCGCGAACGGGCCGCCGTGGATGAAGGCGGGCGTGTGCTCCAGGGTCTGCACCAGGTTCGGGGCGAGGGCGTCGCGCAGCAGCACGGTCATCGCGCCATCGGCCTGCAGGTCGCGGGCGGTGACCTGCTCCTTGCCGCGGGTGTAGCCGACCACGATGTCGCCGAGCCTGCGCTTGAGGTCGGGCAGCGAGTCGGCCAGGCAGAGGATCGCCATCACCTCGGACGCCACGACGATGTCGAAGCCGTCCTCACGGGGCACCCCGTTGGTCACGCCGCCCAGGCCGACGACCGTCTGGCGCAGCGCGCGGTCGTTGAGGTCGACGACCCGCTTCCAGGTGACCGTGCGGGGGTCGATGTCCAGGGCGTTGCCCTGGTGCAGGTGGTTGTCGAGCATCGCGGCGAGCAGGTTGTTGGCCGCGGCGATGGCCGCGAAGTCACCCGTGAACGCGAGGTTGATGTCGACCATCGGCACGACCTGGCTGTAGCCGCCACCGGCCGCACCGCCCTTGATGCCGAACACCGGGCCCATCGACGGCTCACGCAGGGCCACGACGCTCTTCTCGCCGATCCGGCGCAGCGCATCGGCGAGCCCGACCGAGGTCGTGGTCTTGCCCTCACCGGCGGGGGTCGGGCTCATCGCCGTGACGAGCACGAGGTGCCCGTCGGGTCGGTCCTGCAACGAGCGCAGGTAGCCCAGCGAGACCTTGGCCTTGGTGTGGCCGTACGGGACGAGGGCCTCGGCGGGGATGCCGAGCACGTCACGTGCCAGGTCGACGACGGGTGTGAGGTCGGCGGCCTCGGCGATCTCGATGTCGGACGGGAACGGGGTGGGTGCGTCGACGTCGATGCTCACGCCCCCCATCGTGGCATGCGGCCTGTGGAGGGCGGGCCGAGTTGGTGCGTGCGACGGCATACCCTGCTCTGGTGCCAACCCTCGACGAGCTCCTCCATGCCGCGGTCGGCGGGGTCGGCGGCACCGAGCGACCGGGTCAGGTCGAGATGGCGCACGCCGTCTCCGACGCCATCGACGGCAAGGGCCACCTGCTCGTCCAGGCCGGCACGGGAACCGGCAAGTCGCTGGCCTACCTCGTGCCCGCGGTGCAGCACGCCATGGACTCCGGCACCCCCACGGTCGTCGCCACGGCCACGCTGGCCCTGCAGGCCCAGATCGTCGACCGCGACATGCCCCGCCTGGCCGAGTCGCTCGCGCCGCTGCTCGGGCGCCGCCCGACCTATGCCCTGGTGAAGGGGCGGCGCAACTACCTGTGCGCCCACAAGCTCGAGGGCGGCTTCCCCGACGACGACGTCGACACCCTGATGTCGGTCGGCGCGGTCGACCAGCAGGCGTCGCGCCTGGGCGCCGAGGTGGTGCGGCTGCGCGACTGGGCCGAGGTCACCGAGTCCGGCGACCGTGACGAGCTGGTTCCCGGCGTGTCCGAGCGGGCCTGGCGCCAGGTGTCGGTCTCCGCGGAGGAGTGCCTGGGCAGCCGCTGCCCGATGGTGTCGGAGTGCTTCGTCGAGCGCTCGCGCGAGGCTGCCCGCGACGTCGACGTCATCGTCACCAACCACTCGTTCATGGCCATCGACGCCTTCGAGGGCCGCCAGATGCTGCCCGAGCACGACGTGCTGGTCGTCGACGAGGGCCACGAGCTCGTCGACCGGGTCACCTCCACCATCACCGACGAGGTCACGCCCGGCATGATCCGGGCCGCGGCCAAGCGGGCGGGGCGGCAGTCCGACTCCTCGTCGACGATGGAGGAGGCCGCCGACCTGCTCGAGTCGGTGCTCGAGCCCGCGCCCGAGGGGCGGCTCACCGGCATCCCCGACTCGCTCGGTCTCGCCCTCTCGCGGGTGCGCGACACCGCCCGCGCGGTGCAGAGCGAGCTGAAGCCGCAGCAGGGCGAGGAGCCCGACGGCGGCCGGCAGGTGGCGCGCGCCGCCGTCGACGAGGTCTTCGACAACGCCTCTCGCATCCTCGAGGAGCGCGAGCTCGACGTCGTGTGGCTCAGCCGCGACCCGCGCCGTGGCCCCGTGCTGCGGGTGGCGCCGATGAGCGTGGCGATGCTCGTGCGCGACAAGGTCTTCTCCGAGCGCACCGT
>DASSQL010000460.1:0-3054 GCA_035702525.1 Ornithinibacter sp.
GTGCGGGCCGGGGCGGATGCCGTGCTCGCCGCCAGCGTCTTCCACTTCGGCGAGCTGACCATCGGCCAGGTCAAGGACGCCCTGCGCGCGGACGGCCTCCCCGTCCGCTGAGGGTCCGGGCGGCGGTGGCGACGGCGACCAGGCCAAGCGCTCGGGGGAGCACCCACCACGGCGAGCCCGGGTCGTGGCGCCCGGGCCGCACGGGTTCGGGGGCGGTGACCCGCACGACGGGACGGCCGGCGAGCCGGGCACGCAGTCGGTCGTCGCTCACCGTCAGCGGGTTCAGGCCCTCGAAGACCAGGGCGAAGCCGCAGTTGCGCGCCACGGCCAGCGCGCCCCGCTCGGCCTCGGCCGGGTCGAGCACCGGTGCGGCAGTGCCCTCGACGACCCGGCCGGGCAGGGCGAGCGACACCCTGTCGTCGGCCTCGAGGTTGCGGTACCAGTCGGCCCGGCTGCCGAAACCGGAGAGCAGGTAGACGTGCCCGTCGAGGAGCGCGTAGTTCAGCGGCGTGCGGCGCGGCAGGCCACTGCGCCGCCCGGTGGTCGTCAGGGTCAGGAAGTAGCCGGCCGCCGGGCTGCCCGCCCAGGCGGCGAGCGCCGGGTGGCCCAGCACCGGGAGCATGACGTGCTGGTTGCCCCAGCGAAAAGCCCGCCGCATCACGTCCCGGGCCGAGTCGGACGGCCCCGGTGAGCTGCGCACGGTCGCCCGCGCCGTCATGACCTCAGCCTAGGGAGGGGGCGGGGTACCCGCAGTGACCGCCGTCATGCCGGCCGGTGCTCGTCGGCGACGCCTGGTCAGTCGCGCGGCGGCCTCCGGTACGCCTGCACGGTGCCGGCATCCGGTGCGAAGCCCAGGCTCCGGTAGCCGCGGCCGGCCGGGTTGGTGGCCCCGGTCACGATCACCCACTGCTCGCAGCCGCCCTCGGCCGCCCACCTCGCGGCGACGCCGAGCAGGTGCGAGGCCAGTCCGCGCGAGCGGTGCGCCTCGTCCGTGGTGACGTCCTGGTAGCGCGCCGCCTCGCCGCACCTGACGATCCCGAGGTCGGCCACGAGCACGCCGTCCGCGAAGGCGCCGAACCACGCGCCGAGGTCGCGCGCCGAGAGGTCCCTGCGGGCCGCCAGCTGCCCCTGCGCGAACCGGAGGAAGGACGTCGCGTCCTCCTCGCCGGTGCGGTCGTTGTCGGCGACGGCGCGGGCGAGGTCCTGCTCCCAGTCCTGGCCGGCGAGCCGGCGCACCGTGTAGCCCCGGGGCAGTGGCGTCTGGCGGGGAAGCGACCTTGTCGACAGCACGTCCTCGAGCTCGAGGTCGACGTCGTGGGCGGCCCACGCGTCGCGGGCACCCGGCATCAGCGGCAGTCCGACCGCGACCCAGGTCGCCTCGGGGAAGGTCACCGCGAAGGTCGAGACCCACCGGTCGGCGTCGTCCACCGCCCCCTCGTCCGTGACGAGCAGGAAGTTGCCCCAGTGGAAGTCGGGGTTGCCCGGGGTGCGCACGACCAGGTGGTCGCCGCGGTCGTCGACCGCCGAGCCGGTGTGCTCGAGGATGGCGAGGTCGGTGGCCCAGCCGGGCGGGCACGAGCGCATGCCCACGACGCTACCGGAGGTCGCCGGGGGCTCTCCCGGGGTCGGTTGCGGCCGAGGAGCAACCCCGACGTCACGGTGACGTCGGGGTAAGTCACTGGTGGCGGCCTAGTTTCCCCGCCGTCGATGAGCTTCCCCGCCGTCACGGTGACGTCGGCGAAGTTCAGCCCGGACGACAGCCGCGCGGCCGCCTCAGGAGACGCCCAGGCGCGCGTTCCGCAGGGTCGCGACGTCCTCCGGAGACCCCTCGAGCTCGACGGCCGCCACGCGCATCCGGCCGTAGGCCAGCAGCAGGAGCTCGACGGGTTCGCCACGGACCGTCACGACCGGCGCCTCCGGCCCGGCGGTCACCGGCTCTGCACCGGGCGCCACGAGCCGCACGCCCACGTCGCACCGACGGAACATCAGCGACGCCGACCGGCGCAGCACCACCATCGCGGCTCGTGCGGTGCGCTCGGGAACCTCGCGCCGCGGACCGACGGCACCGTCGCCGCGCAGGGCGTCCTCGTGGTGGATGACCAGCTCGCCGGTGTTGAGCAGGGCGTCGACCCTGTCGATCCGGGTCGGGGCCCACCAGGGGGGCCCGGACCGCACCTTCTCGACCAGCGCGGCGTAGTCGCCGGCGGCGAGCTTCGCCTGGCCGCGCTGCATCGGGCCCTCCATCAGGGCCAGCCAGATGCCGGTGGCGAGGACGGGCTTGTTCTCGCGGAGCAGCAGGTGGGCGGCGAGGTCGCGGGTGCGCCACGGGTCGCACAGCGTCGGGGCGTCGGGGCCGAGGGCGAGCAGCGAGTCGCACAGGGCGTCGCGCTCGGCCTGCACCACGGGGACGTGCCGGTCGGTGGTCATGGGCCCCATCATCGGCCAGCGCGACGGCGATCGACCCCGCGACGGTCGAACCTCCCGCGGGGTGGGCACCCTAGGCTCGGCCGGGTGACCCCGTCCCGCGCCAGAACCGTGCACGCCGTGACGGCCGTCGTCGCCGTCGCCGCGCTCGTCCTGCAGACCGTGCTCGTGGTCAGCGGTGACGCGGTGCTGGCCGAGCAGGAGGTGCCGACGCTGCTCACCCGGCTCGGACGGCTGGTCTCGTACTTCACCATCCAGAGCAACCTCCTGGTCGCCGTCACCGCGGTGCAGCTGACCCGCGACCCGCTGCGCGACGGCCGCTGGTGGCGCCCGGTGCGGGCGGCCGCGCTCGTCGGCATCACGGTCACCGGGCTGGTGCACTTCACCCTGCTGCGACCGCTGCTCGACCTGCACGGGGCCAGCTGGGCCGCCGACAAGCTGCTGCACATGGTGGTGCCGGTGCTGGCCGTCGGCGGCTGGCTGCTGGCCGGCCCCCGGCCCCGCGCCCCCTGGCGCGACGCCCTGACCGCATTGGTATGGCCGGTCGCCTGGCTGGTCTGGACCCTCGTCGTCGGGGCTGTCACCGGCTGGTACCCGTACCCGTTCCTCGACGTCGGCGCGAAGGGGGCC
>DASSQL010000461.1:0-7767 GCA_035702525.1 Ornithinibacter sp.
GGCACGATCGTGGTGCTGTCGACGACGCGCTACCACGGGCAGGGTCACGACGTGCGGCTCGAGGTGCTCGGCTCGCAGGGCTCCGTCTCGGTCGGGCTCGACCACTCCCTGGCGCTCCGGTCGGTCGAGGACGGCGTCGACTTCCCCCGCGGGCCCGTGCACGACTCGTTCATGGACCGCTTCGGGCCGGCCTACCGGGCCGAGCTCACCCACTTCCTCGGCGTGGCCCGGGGCGACGTGCTCAGTCCGTGCACCGTGCGCGACGCGCTGGAGGCCTTCCGGGTGGCCGAGGCCTGCACGCTCTCGCTGCACGAGGGCCGACGGGTCGAGCTGTCCGAGATCCCGACCGCCTGAACACCGACGCGCCAGATCCGAACCACCAGCCGACAACCGACGAACCGACGAACCTGACCACTTGACGAAGGACAGCTGATGAGCCACACGACCACGCCGCCCCCCCTGCGCGACCGGGTCGCCGGCGCGCCGATCTCCTGGGGCGTGTGCGAGGTGCCCGGCTGGGGCCACCAGCTCGGCCCGGACCTGGTGCTGGAGCAGATGCGCGAGGTCGGCCTCGCGGCCACCGAGTTCGGTCCGGACGGGTTCCTCCCGGACGCCCCCGAGGCCAAGGCGCACACGCTCGCCGCGGCCGGGCTGCGCGCCGTCGGCCAGTTCGTGCCCGTGGTGCTGCACGACCCCACCTCCGACCCCCTGCCGGAGGTCGTGCTGGCCATGGAGGCGCTCACCGCCGCACGGGCATCGACGGTCGTCATCGCCGCCGCCACCGGCGCGCAGGGCTACGACGAGCGCCCGGTCCTCGACGACGCGCAGTGGGCCACCCTGCTGGGCAACCTCGACCGGATCTCGGACGCCGCCGCGGAGCACGGCCTGCTGGCGACCCTGCACCCCCACGTCGGCACCATGGTCGAGACGGGTGCCGAGACCGACCGCGTGCTGGCCGGAAGCCGCATCGCGCTCTGCCTCGACACCGGCCACCTGCTGATCGGCGGGGGCGACCCCGTCCGCGTCGCCGTCGAGCACCCCGCGAGGGTCGGTCACGTCCACCTCAAGGACGTGCGCCTCGACCTCGCCGGGCACGTGCGGGCCGGCGAACTCACGTACACGGAGGCAGTAGCGCAGGGGATGTACGTGCCCCTGGGTGCCGGCGACGTCGACGTCGCCGCGATCGTGCAAGCCCTCGAGGGCAACGGCTACACCGGGTGGTACGTGCTCGAGCAGGACACCATCCTGACGGGGTCCCCCGCCGACACCGGGGTCGACCCACGGGCCGACGTGCGCGCCTCGGTGGCGCACATCCTGGCCGTCGCCGACGCGCTGGCGGCCACCCGGTGAGCACCCCCAGCGCTGTCAGCGCCGCCAGCGTCGCGACCCCCGAGGTCGTCGCGATGGGCCGTACCGGTGTCGACGTCTACCCGTTGCAGCACGGGGTCGGGCTGGAGGAGGTCACCACCTTCCAGAAGTTCCTCGGCGGCAGCGCCACCAACGTCGCCGTCGCCACCGCCCGCCACGGCCACACCGTGCGCCTGGTCACCAAGGTGGGCGACGACGCCTTCGGGCGCTACGTGCGGCTGGAGGCCGAGCGCCTGGCCGTGGACCCGGCATCCATCTCGGTGCTCGACGCACCGGGGCCGCCGACCCCCGTCACCTTCTGCGAGGTCTTCCCGCCCGACGACTTCCCGCTGTGGTTCTACCGCTACCCGATCGCGCCCGACCTGCTGCTCGAGGAGGGCGACCTGCCGCTCGACGCCATCCGTGGCGCGAAGGTGTTCTGGGCGACCGTGACGGGCCTGTCGCAGGAGCCCTCGCGCTCCACCCACCACGCCGCCTGGGCGGCGCGCGGGCGGGCCCGGCACACGGTGCTCGACCTGGACTACCGCCCCATGTTCTGGCCCGACCCGGAGCAGGCCTCGGCCGAGGTGGGCCGGGCGCTGGAGCAGGTGACCGTCGCGGTGGGCAACCGCGAGGAGTGCGAGGTCGCGGTGGGTGAGACCGACCCGCACCGGGCGGCCGACGCCTTGCTCGACCGGGGCCTGGAGCTCGCCGTGGTGAAGCAGGGCCCGCGTGGCGTGCTCGCCGCCACCCGCGACGAGCGGGTCGAGGTCGAACCGTTCCCGGTCGAGGTCGTCAACGGGCTCGGCGCCGGCGACTCGTTCGGCGGCGCGCTGGTCCACGGGCTGATCTCCGGCTGGGGCCTGCAGCGCACCATCGAGTTCGCCAACGTCGCGGGCGCCCTCGTCGCCGGCCGGCTCGAGTGCTCGACCGCCATGCCCACCAGCGCCGAGGTCGATGCCGCGCTCGCGGGAGCACGACGATGACCGGCGTGCCGTCGCGTCGCGTCGACATCGCGGCGCTGACCGAGATCCGCGCGCGTGAGCCCGAACGCATCTCGCTCGCGTGGGACGAGCGCACCCTGCGCCCGCTCCTACCCGCCGACGGCCGGCTGCTCCTGGTCGCGGCCGACCACCCGGCGCGGGCCGCCCTCGGTGTGCGCGGTGACAGCATGGCCATGGCCAGCCGTTCCGACCTGCTGGCCCGGCTGGTCACCGCGCTCGAGCGCCCGGGCGTCGACGGTGTGCTCGGGACCCCCGACGTGCTGGACGACCTCCTGCTCCTCGGGGCGTTGGAGGGCAAGGTCGTCATCGGGTCGATGAACCGCGGCGGCCTGCAGGGCTCGGTCTGGGAGCTCGACGACCGGTTCACCGGCTACACGGCCCGAGAAGTCCAAGAGCGTGGCCTCGACGGCGGGAAGATGCTCACCCGCATCGCGCTCGGCGACCCCGGCACCATCGGCACCCTCGAGGCCTGTGCGCAGGCCGTCACCGAGCTGGCCGCCCTGGGACGGATGGCGATGGTCGAGCCGTTCTGGTCGGTCGTCGAGCAGGGTCGGGTGGTCAACCTCCTCGATCCCGACTCGATGATCCGCGCCATCCACGTCGCGTCCGCACTCGGGGCGTCGAGCGCCCACACCTGGCTCAAGCTGCCCGTGGTCGACGACCTCGCGCGGGTCATGGATGCCACCACGATGCCGACCCTGCTCCTCGGTGGCGACCCGCAGGGGGACCCGCGCGAGACCTACGCCGCGTGGGGCCGCTCGCTCGAGCTGCCGGCCGTGCGCGGGCTCGTCGTCGGGCGCGCCCTGCTCTACCCGCCCGACACCGACGTCGCCGCCGCGGTCGACATCGCCGCCGACCTCGTGCACGGTGGCGTGGCATGAGCACCGTCTCCCTCCACGCCTCCGGGTCCGGACACGACAACGACCGGTTCGTGCGTCCCCGAGGGTCGGCCCGCGACGGCGCGTTCGACGTCGCGGTGACGCCCACGGCCACCGCCGCGGTCCCGGGCTGGCAGCACACCCGGCTGCGCGTCGCGACCCTGGCGCCCGGAGCCCACCTCGGGCACGACAGCCGCGAGGAGGAGACCCTCGTGGTGCCCCTCGTGGGCTCCTTCCGCGTCGAGGTGACCGAGGCCGACGGCACGACCCACGACGTGGTGCTCGCCGGGCGCCTGTCGGTGTTCGACGGGTCCACCGACGTCGTCTACGCCGGCCGCGGGTCGACGCTGCGCATCACCCTCGAGGGGTCGGACGCCGGTCGCGTGGCCCTGTGCGGTGCCCCGGCCACCAGGGCCGCCGAGCCGAAGGCGTTCCGGCACCTCACCGCACCCGAGGTGCCCGTCGAGCTGCGCGGCGCCGGGCGGGCCAGCCGCGAGGTACGCAACCTGGGCCTGCCCGACGTGCTCGACGCCGACTCCTTCCTGGTCTGCGAGGTCATCACGCCCGCGGGCAACTGGAGCTCCTGGCCACCGCACAAGCACGACGAGGAGCGCCCCGGCGAGGAGACCGAGCTCGAGGAGATCTATTACGTCGAGACCCGCTCCACCGACCCGCGCGGAACCGACCCCGTGGGCTACCTGCGCGTCTACGGCACCCGGGAGCGCCCCCTCGACGTGGTCGCCGAGGTGCGCACGGGCGACGTCGTCCTCGTGCCCCACGGCTGGCACGGCCCCGCCATCGCCAGCCCCGACGCCGACCTCTACTACCTCAACGTCATGGCCGGCCCCGGGCCGGAGCGCGCCTGGCGGATCTGCGACGACCCGGCCCACGCGTGGGTCCGCGACACCTGGGCCGACGACGACGTCGACCCCCGACTGCCCGTGGGAGGCACCCGATGACCGACACCGTCCGGCTCACCGTCGCGCAGGCGGTGGTGCGCTTCCTCGCGCACCAGTGGAGCGAGCGCGACGGCGAGCGTCACCGCCTCGTGGTCGGGTGCCTCGGCATCTTCGGCCACGGAAACGTCGCCGGCATCGGCCAGGCCCTGCTCGAGGAGGAGCTGCGGGCCACCGAGGCCGGTGAGCGCCCCGGCCTGCCCTACGTGCTCGGCCGCAACGAGCAGGCGATGGTGCACACCGCCGTCGGCTACGCCAAGCAGCGTGACCGGCTCTCGACCTGGGCCGTCACGGCGTCCGTCGGGCCCGGCTCGACCAACATGCTCACGGGTGCCGCCCTCGCCACGATCAACAGGATCCCGGTCCTCCTCCTGCCCTCGGGCACCCTGGCCACCCGGGTCAGCGCCCCGGTGCTCCAGGAGCTCGAGCTGCCGCACGCCGCGGACGTCTCGGTCAACGACGCGTTCCGGCCCCTCTCGCGCTTCTACGACCAGGTCGACCGCCCCGAGCAGCTGCCAGCCGCGCTGCTCGGCGCGATGCGCGTGCTCGCCGACCCGGTCGAGACCGGCGCCGTCACGATCTCGCTCCCGCAGGACGTGCAGGCCGAAGCCTTCGACTGGCCCGTCGAGCTCTTCGACGACCGGGTCTGGCACGTGGCCCGTCCGCCGGCCGAGGCGTCGCGGATCGCGGCGGTGGCGGATGCCGTCCGGTCGGCCCACCGACCCCTCGTCGTCGCCGGCGGTGGCGTCCACTACTCCGGCGCCGAGGACGCGCTCGCGGCCTTCGCCACGGCCACCGGCATCCCCGTGGCCGAGACGCAGGCCGGCAAGGGTGCGCTGGTGCACGGCCACCCACAGCTCGTCGGAGCGGTCGGGTCGACGGGAACCACGGCCGCGAACGTGCTCGCGCGAGAGGCCGACCTTGTCGTCGGCATCGGCACGCGCTGGTCCGATTTCACCACTGCCTCGCGAACCGCCTTCCGCGACAGCGGTGTCCGCTTCGTCAGCCTCAACGTGGCCGGGTTCGACGCCGGCAAGCACAGCGGCCTGTCCCTCGTGGCCGACGCCCGCGAGGGACTGACCGCCCTCACCGACGCCCTCGACGGGTGGGCGGTCGACCCGGGGTACGCCGCCCGGGTGACCGCGCTGTGGGCCGACTGGGACGAGCAGGTGACCGCGGCCTACGACCCGCCGAGCGAGGTCACCGACCGCCTCGCGCCGGGGCTGCTCACCCAGTCCGCCGTCATCGGGGCGGTCAACGAGCTCACCGACCCTCGTGACGTGGTCGTCTGTGCGGCCGGGTCGATGCCCGGCGACCTGCACAAGCTGTGGAGGGTCCGCGACCGCAAGGGCTACCACGTCGAGTACGGCTACTCCTGCATGGGCTACGAGATTCCCGCAGCCCTGGGGGTCGCGCTCGCCGACGACACCCGCGACGTGTTCGCGATGGTCGGCGACGGGGGTTACCTGATGATGCCGACCGAGCTCGTCGTGGCGGTGCAGGAGCGGGTCAAGCTCGTCGTCGTGCTCGTGCAGAACCACGGCTTCCACTCGATCGGGTCGCTCTCCGAGGGCCTGGGCTCGCAGCGCTTCGGCACGAGCTACCGGTTCCGCGGCGGTGACGGCCGCCTCGACGGCGGGTACCTCCCCGTCGACCTGGCGGCCAACGCGCGCAGCCTGGGTGCGCACGTGATCGAGGTGCACGACCGGGCCGGCCTCGAGGACGCCATCGCCGAGGCCAAGGCGGCGCCGCGCGACGCTGGCCCCGTCGTGATCCACGTCGAGACCGACCCTCGGGTGCACTCTCCCAGCAGCGACTCGTGGTGGGACGTGCCCGTGGCCCAGGTGTCGGCACTGGACAGCACGCAGTCCGCCTCCGCGACGTACACCGAGGCGAAGAAGCACCAGCGCCCGTACCTCACCCCGACCTCCGCGAAGGAGCGGTGACCGTGGCCTTCGCCCCGCTCCGCGTCGGGGTCATCGGGGTCGGGATCATGGGCACCGACCACGCCGAGCGGCTGTCCCGCCGCACGGCCGGCGTGGTGCTGGCCGGCGTCACCGACCCCGATGCCGGCCGCGCCGCTGCGCTCGCGGAGCGCCTCGACGTGACGGCGTACGCCGACCCGCTCGCCCTCGTGGCCGCTCCGGAGGTCGACGCGGTGGTCATCGCGTCACCGGGGTTCGTGCACGAGGAGCAGGTGATGGCGTGCCTGCAGCACGGGAAGGCGGTGCTCTGCGAGAAGCCGCTGACGATGGACGACGACTCGGCGCTGCGCCTCGTCCGGGCTGAGGCCGCCGTCGGCCGGCGCCTGGTCACCGTCGGGTTCATGCGACGCTTCGACCCGGAGTACGCCGCGGTGCGAGCCGCGATCACCTCCGGGGCGCACGGCCGGCTGCTGCTCCTGCACAACACCCACCGCAACCGATCGGTGCCCAACGCCGACTTCCGCTCCGAGATGATCGTGCGCGACAGCCTCGTGCACGAGGTCGACGCCTCACGCTTCCTGTTCGGCCAGGAGGTCGTCGAGGTGACGGTGCTGTCGCCTGCGCCGACCTCGTACGCCGGCGCAGGCGTCGTCGACCCCCAGGTGTCCGTCTTCCGGATGTCCGGCGGCGGCCTGGTGACCAACGAGGTCTTCGTCAACAGCCAGGTCGGCTACGAGGTGCGCTTCGAGGCGGTGGCCGAGCGCGGCTCGCTCACCGCGGGCCTCGCCTCGTCCGGTGTGCTCACGACCCGGGTCGCTGCCGACGGCGGGTCCTGGGGCGGCGCCGTGCCCGAGGACTACCGGCGCCGATTCGCCCGCGCCTACGACATCGAGGTCCAGTCCTGGGCGGATGCCGTGCGCGCCGGCGGCGTCGTGGGCCCGTCGGCCTGGGACGGCTACGCCGCGACGGCGGTGAGCACGGCGGGCACGGCCTCGCTCGCCACCGGCCGGCCGGTGCCGGTCCGCCTCGCCGAACGACCGTCGCTCTACAGCGACGACCACTGATCACGGATGCGAATCGGCATCCGACCACGCATTCCACAACCGCCAGGTGCTCTGACACACTGAATCCACCACTTCGCACGACAAGGACCGATACCCGTGAGCTCGACCCCCACCCGCATCACGCACCTGCTCGGCGGTGCCCCCTGGACGGGCACGTCCGCCCGCACGAGCCCCGTCTTCAACCCGGCGACCGGTGAGCAGACCGGCGAGCTCGACCTCGCCTCGGCCGACCTCGTCGACGAGGTCGTCACCACCGCCAGGGCCGCGTGGGAGTCGTCCTGGCAGCGGGCCTCGCTGACCCAGCGGACCCAGGTGCTCTTCCGTTTCCGCGAGCTGCTCAACGAGCGCAAGGGGGAGATCGGCGCCCTGATCACCGCCGAGCACGGCAAGGTCGTCTCCGACGCCGTCGGCGAGGTCACCCGTGGGCTCGAGGTCGCCGAGTTCGCCTGCGGCATCCCGCACCTGCTCAAGGGCGGCTTCTCCGAGAACGTCTCGACCAAGGTCGACGTCTACTCGATCCGGCAGAGCCTGGGCGTGGTCGCGGTGATCAGCCCGTTCAACTTCCCGGCCATGGTGCCGCTGTGGTTCGTGCC
>DASSQL010000462.1:0-2652 GCA_035702525.1 Ornithinibacter sp.
GGCGAACGTGCTGGTCTTCGACCCGAGCATGCCGACGAGCGAGATCCAGGCCGCGGCCGACGCCGTGTACGCCGCGCAGGTCAACGACGAGATGGGCACGAACCGCTGGAGCCTGCTCTTCCGGCCCGGCACCTACGGCACAGCGAGCGAGCCGCTGCAGGTCAAGGTCGGCTACTACACCGAGGTCGCCGGCCTGGGCGCGACGCCCGGTGACGTGGTCGTCAACGGCAAGGTCGAGGTCTACAACCGCTGCCTGGGCGACGGCGGCACGAGCAACTGCCTCGCCCTCGACAACTTCTGGCGCACGATCTCCAACCTCACCATCGCGATCAACGCCGCCGGGCAGGACGGCTGCCGTGCCTCGGCCAACTTCTGGGCGGTGAGCCAGGCCGTCTCGATGCGCCGGGTCGCCGTCACCGGCGGCAACCTGTCGCTGATGGACTACTGCACCGCCGGGCCGCAGTTCGCCAGTGGCGGTTTCATCGCCGACTCGAAGCTGCCGTTCGTCATCAACGGGTCGCAGCAGCAGTGGCTCACCCGCAACAGCCAGGTCGACGGCTGGAGCAACGGCGTCTGGAACCAGGTGTTCTCCGGCGTGCTGGGCGCACCCGCCGAGGACGCCTTCCCCAACCCGCCGTACACGACGCTCGAGTCCACCCCGCTGAGCCGTGAGAAGCCGTGGCTCTACACCGACGGCTCCGGCGCCTACCGGGTGCGGGTGCCCGACGCGGCGTCCGGCACGCGCGGCACCTCGTGGGTCGACGGGGCGACGGCGGGTCGCACCCTCCCGCTGTCCGACTTCTTCGTGGCCCGCCCGGGTGACTCGGCACAGTCGATCAACTCCCAGCTGGCGCGAGGCAAGAACCTGCTGTTGACCCCCGGCGTCTACGACGTCGACCGGTCGATCGAGGTCAAGCGGCCCGGCACCGTGGTGCTCGGAATGGGCCACGCGACGCTCACCGCCGTCGGTGGGGCCGTTCCGCTCGAGGTCTGGGACCGCGCCGGCACCGTCGTCGCCGGGGTCACCGTCGACGCGGGAACCGTCGAGTCACCGGCCCTGCTGCGGGTGGGCGCCACGGGCGGGTCGCCGAGCGCGCGCTCCACGGCATCCGACCCGCTCACCCTGAGTGACGTGTACTTCCGCGTCGGCGGGCCGCACGTCGGCAAGGCGCGGGTCTCGCTCGAGGTCGACAGCAACCACGTGCTGATCGACCACACCTGGGTGTGGCGCGCCGACCACGGCGTCGAGGGCTTCACCGCCGGCACCCAGGGCGACACCGACCGCTGGCGCACCAACACGGGCCGCAACGGCCTGGTCGTCAACGGTGACGACGTCACCGCGACCGGCCTGTTCGTCGAGCACTTCCAGCAGCACAACACGGTCTGGAACGGGGAGCGCGGCCGGGTCGTGCTCTACCAGAACGAGCTGCCCTACGACCCGCCGACGCAGGCCGACTGGACCCGCCCCGACGGCACCCTCGGGTACGCCGGCTACAAGGTGGGCGACGACGTCAGCACCCACTCGCTGTGGGGCGGTGGGTCGTACGTCTTCAACCGCAACGACCCGTCCATCGTCACCGCTCGTGGGTTCGAGGTGCCCCGGGCGGCGGGGGTGCGGCTGCACCACCTGCTGACCGTCAACCTCGGGGCCGGCACGATTCGACACGTCGTCAACGACGTCGGCGCGCAGGTCGACACCGGCGCGATCGGGACGCCGGCGTACGTCGTCGACTACCCCTGAGGTTCCGTGCCCTCCTCCGGCACGTGCTTGGAGGCGATGTGCTCACCGTGCACGCCGTTGTCCGGTTCGTCGGGTTCGGGCTCGTCCTCCCCGGTGTCCGGTCCCTCGGGGAGGTCGCCGGGCACGAGTGCGTCCTCGGCCACCACCACGGCGATCGGTGGCGCCGACCGGGCGGCCTTGACCCCCGCGGCGATCGAGTGCCAGACGTGCTCCGGGCCGAGCTCGTCGAGGAAGCCCGAGCGGGTCAGCACGTCGCGCACGTTGCCGAAGACCCGCACCAGGTAGAGGTCGACGCCCCGTCGCCGCAGCCGCTGCATCATCTGCTGCAGGCGCTCGGCGGTGGTGGTGTCCATCTGGTTGGTGGCCTCGAGGTCGAGCACCACGGCGTGCAGGTGCTGGCGCCCGCGCACCATCGCCTCGATGTGCTGCACCACCGAGTTGGCGTTCGCCCAGAACAGCGGGCCGTCCGGGCGCAGCACGGCGACACCGCGGTACGTGCGGCGTGACGGGTCGTTCGCGACCGACCCCCAGGCCGCCTTCTCTCCCTCGACCCGGCCCATCTCGTCGATCTCGACCTGCATCGACCGGTAGACCAGCCCGAGCAGCGACTGGCCGATGGCGAGCAGCAGCCCGTTGAGCGGGCCGAGCACGAGCACGCCGAGGAACGCGACGACGGCGGCGAGGAAGTCGTTGCGGCGCACCGCGGCGTACCGCCGGAAGGCGGAGACGCTCACCAGGCCCCACACGGCGTGGATGACGATCGCCGACAGCACGGTGCGCGGCAGGTTCGCGAGGAGCCCGGCGGCGAACAGCACGAACCCGAGCACGACGACGGCGGCCGCGACCCCGCTCATCTGGGTGTGGGCACCGGCCCGGGCGTTGGCGGCCGTCTTCGACAGCGAGCCGCCGAC
>DASSQL010000463.1:0-2217 GCA_035702525.1 Ornithinibacter sp.
CCACGGCGTACACACCCTCGCGCCACGGGGCCACCCGGGCCCACGCGCCGTCGACGCTCGGGCGGGGGCCGCGCCACGCGCTCACCAGCAGGTCGGCCACCGGGTGCGGACCCGTCGTGCTCAGGGGGTGCTCCCGGGACGCGCGGCGACGGCCGCCTCTAGGTGGGCACGCACGGCATCCGGGATGGGGACCGGCCGCCGGGACGCCCGGTCGACGTAGACCTGGGCCCACAGCCCGTGGGCCGCGATCTGCTCGTCGTCGGGCAGGAACACACCGAACTCGAAGACCACGCTGGTGCGGCCGATCCGATTGGCGCGGACGCCGACGTCGACGGTGACCGGGAAGGACACCTCGCGGTAGTAGCGGCAGCTCGTCTCGGCGACCACGCCGAGCGTGGGGGCGACGTTCTCGTCGATGCCCGTCTCCGCCTGCATCCAGGCGTTGAGCACGCTGTCGAACAGCTCGAGGTACACCGCGTTGTTGAGGTGGCCGAACATGTCGTTGTCGGACCACCGGGTGGGCACCGGCCGAACGGCGTCGAAGTCGGCGCGCCCGAGGTGGCGCGGGTTCGGCTCGGTCATGGTCCCGATCCTAGGGCCGGGGGGTCAGCCGTCCGACGAGCCCAGGGTGCGCTCGAGCAGCGAGCGCACGTCGTCGGTGAGCTCGAGCTCGGGCAGCTCGAGGTCGAGTGCCGGCGCATCGCAGCGCACGCCGTAGCAGTAGGTGTCGGGCATCCGCGGCCGGTCGGCGACCTGCTCGGCCAGCGCGGGCAGGCCGTCGTCGGCGAGCAGGGAGTGCCAGGCCCGGGCGTCGCCGTTGGGCAGCTCGCCCAGGGCCACGGTGCGCTCGACGGTGCGCCCGGCGAACCCACCGGTGCGACGCACGCTGACCTCGGTGGCCGGGCCGGGGGTGGGGGCGGGCCCGGCGGGCGGTGTCGGCGCAGAGGGGGTGGAGGAGGTGGGCGCCGACGGTGCGGCGGCCCCGGTGGCGACGCCGACGGCATCCCACCCGGCCTGCACGGCCGACACCACCGCGGAGCCGGCGCCGTGCCGCGCGGTGGCGGCCGCGACGGTGAGCCGGGCGAAGGTGGCGAAGTCGCAGTCGGCGCTGATGTCGCCGGTGATGGTGTCGACCCAGACCTGGCCCGCGGTCTCCCAGGCGTTGCCGCCCAGGGTGGTGGCGACGACGTGGAAGGCCTTGTTGGGGATGCCCGAGTTGATGTGCACGCCACCGTTGTCGTCGGTGGTGTCGACGTAGTCGCGCAGGTGGGCCGGTTGGGGGTCCTTGCCCAGGCGCGGGTCGTCGTAGGCGGTGCCCGGTGCAGCCATCGACCGCAGGGCCACGCCGCTGACCCCGGGGGCGAGCAGCTCGGCCCCGACCAGCCAGTCGGCCCGGTCGGCGCTCTGGCCGAGCAGCCGCTGCTTGACCAGCACACCGAACACGTCGGACACCGACTCGTTGAGCGCACCGGACTGGCCCTGGTAGTTCAGCCCCGAGGTGTACTGCGTGACCCCGTGCGCGAGCTCGTGGCCGATGACGTCGACGCTGCGGGTGAACGGCAGGAAGACCACCCCGTCGCCGTCGCCGAAGACCATCTGGGTGCCGTCCCAGAAGGCGTTGTCGTAGTTGGTGCCGAAGTGCACGGTGGCGACCAGTGGCAGCCCCTTGCCGTCGAGCGAGTTGCGGCCGTAGGCCTCCTGCCACAGCTGCCAGGTGGCGCCGAGCCCGTCGTAGGCCTCGGTGACCCCCTGGTCGGCGGTGGCCGGCTCACCCTCGGAGCGCACCAGGGCGCCGGGCAGCGTCGTGCCGTGCTTCGCGTCGTGGATGGCGCGCACCGGCCCGGCCGTGGTGCCCGGGGCCAGGCGCTTGCGAGGGGTCTGGGGCACGGCCGTGCGGTCGGCGCGCAGGCCGGAGGTGCGGCGGCTCTGCCGCAGCTCGGCATCGACGTCGAGGGTGGCCTGCGCGTGCGCGGCGACGTGTGGGTCGTCGGACGACGCGAGCGCCTCGAGCAGGTACGGCGGCACGATCGAGCAGTGCACCGGGTGGGACGACGGCTGGTGGGACGACATGCGTCAACCCTGCCCCGAGCCACCGACACCCGCGACCGGAGGAGGGTCGGGCCCTCAGCCGCGGTCGATCTGCATGACGACGGCCTTGGGCTCGGTGAAGAACTCGCGCGAGAAGTTGCCGCCCTCGCGCCCGACCCCCGAGTCACC
>DASSQL010000464.1:0-2293 GCA_035702525.1 Ornithinibacter sp.
AGGAACTCGGCCTCGGTGATGATCGTGCGGCGACGGCCGGCCTCGCGGCCCTCGCGGCGGCGCTGCTTCTTGGCCTCGAGGCGGGTCGAGCCCTTGACCGCGGTCGGCTCGTCGCGCTGCGAACGCGGCTCGCGCACCCGGGTGGTGGTGCCGGGCGGGTCCTCGTTCTCACCGTCACCGGAGCCACCGCGGCGGCGGCGACGACGGCGGCGGCTGGTGCCGCCCTCGCCCTCGTCACCCTGCTCGTCGGGGCCGGTGCCTCCGGCCTCGTCGGCGTCGCCGGAGGTCTCGGATGCCGTGCCGGCCTGGTCGTCGTCGGCCTGGCTGCGGCCGCGGCGGCCACGGCCACCGCGACGGCGGCGGCTGCGGCCACCGGCCTCGCCCTCGTCGGAGGAGCGGTCGTCGGGGCCGCGGTCGACCTCGGCGTCGCCCTCGTCGGACGTGGCCTCGGTCGGCTCGGCGGGGGTGTCGGTGGTGTCGGTGGTGGTGTCGGCGGCCTGGGCGCCGCGGCCACGGCCGGAGCGTCCGCCGCGGCTGCGACGGCCCCGCGGTGCCGGCGCGCTGTCCGCGGCCTCGGCGTCCGCCTCGGTGACGGAGTCGGTGGGCTCGTCGGTGGTGGCGGTGGCGGTGGGCTCGTCGTCGGCGACCCGCTCGGCCGGGGCCTGCGCGGGGGCGGTGGCCCGGCGGCGGCGCGGCGCGACCGGCTCGGGGGCCTGGAAGAGCAGGCCGAAGGTCGGCACGGCCGGGGCCTCCTCGGCCTCCTCCTCGACGACCTCGGGCGTCTCGTCCTCGACGAGCTCGTCGACCGGCGGCTCGAGCGGCTCCTCGGCGGGCTCCTCGACCTCGGCGACCGGCTCCTGGACCACGGCGGCCTTCTTGGCGCGCTTGGCCGGGGCCTTGGTGGTCGCGGTGGTGCTGGTGTCGGTGGCCTTCTTGGCGGCCCGCTTGCGGGTCGCCTTCTTCGCGGGCGCCGGAGCGGCCTCGGCGTCGGAGTCCACCGCGGCGGGGGCGTCGTCGGCAGTGGCGACGGCGCCGGCCTCCGGCTCGGCGGCCGGGGCCGCGGCCTTCTTGGTGGCGCGGCGCCGCTTGGGCTTCTCGGCGGGGGCCTGCTCGGTGACGTCGACCGCGAGGACGGCGTCCGCGGTGGTGTCGGGGGTGGTCGGGTCGTTCTCGGAAGCCATGAGGCCCCTTTCGTCACCCACGCGATGGCGCCCACACCGGTGTCGGTCCGTGGGACCGGCTCCGCGTCGACCGCGTGGTGCGATCGGATCGTGCGGGGCGCACCCCGTACGGAAGTCCAAAAGCTGCCCCGGAGCGGCTCGCGCGGGCGGCGCGGCACCTATCCGGAGCCGGCGGCGTCCTTGTCGGCGGCCAACGGGTCGGCCACCCCAGCAGTTGCGTCGAGCAGAGGCCCTTGCGCCAGCCGGGTCACCAGGGGTGGGACCGGTGGCGAGAACCCGGTTACTGCGCGCAGTGCGGTCAGGATGTCGTCGGGGCGCACGGACGGTGTGGAGTGCCGTGCGACCACCCGCAGTATCGCACACCCCTCGTCGTCGACCCCGGTCACGGCCATGGCCAGCACGGCCCCGCGCGTGTCGAAGGTGCGCGGGCCGGTCTTGAAGGTGCGGGTCGCCTCCGCGACGTCGCACGCGAGGTAGGCCGTCACGGCATCCTCGACGGCAGCCGGGTCGGCGCCGCGGACCACGATCTGCCACTCGCTGCCCTCGAGCCGGTCAGCGAGGGCGCCCGGCGCGGCCTCGACCACCTCGACGACGTCGAGCCCCTCGGGCAGGGCCTCGTCGAGGGCCAGCCGCACCGCCTCGGGGTCGACCCGCTCGGTGACCCGGATCTCGAAGTACTCGGCCTCGCTGGCCGTGCCCGTGGGGGCGGCGTTGGCGTAGGAGATGAGCGGGTGCGGGTGGAAGCCGCCGGAGAACGCCATCGGCACGTCGGCCCGGCGCAGCGCGCGCTCCAGGGCCCGGGCGAAGTCACGGGTCGAGGAGAAGCGCAGCCGGCCGCGCTTCGCGTAGCGGATCCGGAGCTTCTGGACCGCGGGTGCGGGCGGGGGTCCGTCGGGAGTGCGCTGGGCCATGATCCACCAGCCTAGGCGTGACGGCGGGGTGGAACGGCATCCCTGCGGATCCCGCGGTGCCACGGCGACCTCACCGACTGATCCGGTGGCCGATCACCCCTGTCGCGCACGGCATCGGTGGCGATAGCGTTCGACCATGCCGGACATCGACCGTTCCCGTCTCACCGAGCTGCTCGCCGCCGAGCAGGCCACCTACACGCA
>DASSQL010000465.1:0-3832 GCA_035702525.1 Ornithinibacter sp.
CAGCGCGCCGGCCTCGTCGCAGATGGCCCGGACCGCGCGCAGGTAGCCCTCGGGCGGGATGACGACGCCACCCTCGCCCTGCACCGGCTCGAGCAGCACGGCGACGGTCGTGTCGTCGATCGCCTGACGCAACGCGTCGGCGTCCCCGTAGGTCACCGAGCGGAAACCCGGTGTGTAGGGGCCGTACTCGTCACGTGCGATCTTGTCGTCGCTGAAGCTGACGATCGTGGTGGTGCGGCCGTGGAAGTTGCCTTCCATGACGATGATGCTGGCGGTGTTCTCGGGCACGCCCTTGACCCGGTAGCCCCACTTGCGGGCGACCTTCAGGGCGGTCTCGACGGCCTCGGCGCCGGTGTTCATCGGCAGGATGAGGTCCTTGCCGGTGAGGCCGGCCAGGGCCTGCGCGAACGGGCCGAGCTGGTCGTTGTGGAACGCCCGGCTGGTCAGGGTCAGCCGGGCGAGCTGCTCCTGGGCGCGGGCGACGAGGCGTGGGTGGCCGTGACCGAAGTTCAGCGCGGAGTAGCCGGCGAGGCAGTCGAGGTAGCGGCGCCCGTCGACGTCCGTGACCCAGGCGCCCTCGCCGTGGGTGAGCACCACGGGCAGCGGGTGGTAGTTGTGCGCCGCGTAGCGCTCGACCAGCTCGATCTCTGCAACGGTGTGGTTGCTGTGGGCGGTGGGCCCGGGGGTGCTGTGGCTGTGCTGGGACGTCATCGTCGCCTCCTCGCCGCCGACTCTAGCGAGGGGTGTGGCTCCGCCGTGGCAGGGCCCCGCCCGGCGGTGCGTGCCGTGCGCGACGGTGGCGTCGGTCAGGCGGTGGGGCCGCTCGGAGCCAGCACCAGGTACCCCTGCGCCGCGAGGATGATGACGACGGCGGCGAGCTTGCCGGCCGGCAGTGAGCTGTCGAAGGCGACCCGGTCGACCACGAGGATGCCGACCTGCAGGAGCACGATCCAGCCCATGGTGACCACGGCCAGCTCGGCGTACTGCAGCGACGACGCGTAGACCCAGAAGAGCACCAGGAACGACAGTGCGCCGAGACCGAGGGCCGTGGTGTTCTGCTTCTCGGCCCACTCCTTCGCGGCGAAGGCACCGAACAGGTCCAGGGCTGCCAGTGCGCCCATGCACAGGGTCGCGACGACCGGTAGCGGCCACGAGGAGGGCAGCCGCAGCAACGGCAGTGCGTCGAGCATGGCCATCTGGTCCTCCGGCGGTGCGGCGGGCCACCCGGGTCCGTGGCCTCACTGGTCAAGAGGCCCGGGCCGCCGCACTGATACACCGAGAGCTCGCTCAGGGGGTCGGCTCGGCTCGGACTGGCGGGGTCAGTCGACCCACATCTCGGCGACCCGGTCGGCGATCCGGGCGCCGTGGGCGCGGGCGGTCTCGAAGGTGCCGGCGCCGCGGCTCATGTCGAGGGGGTTGGCGCCCATCGCCCACAGGTCCCTGGCGTCGGGGACGACGAGGTGGGTCCGGGCCCGCGGCTTCAGGGTGCGCAGCTGCACCAGCGGCAGGTCACGCAGGTGCGAGGCGATCGGGTAGGGCGACAGCACGAGCACCCGGCGGTGACCCGCGGCGAGGTCCGCGTTGGCGATGCTGCGCAGCCCGCCGTCGACGTAGCGGCGACCTCCGACCTCGACGGCCGGGAAGACCCCGGGCACGGCGCAGCTGGCCGCGACCGCCCGCTCGAGCGGGACGCCGCTGGTGTTGTCGAAGACCACCGAGGTTCCGGTCTGGGCGTCGACCGCAGTGACGAAGAGCCGACCCGCGGGCCAGGGCTTGCCGACCAGCCCGAGGCCGATCGCCTGGAGCCAGTCCTCCTCGGTGGTGGTGCGTGCCGTGAGGGCGGACTGGCCGACGAGCGCGCGACCGCTTCGTTTGTCGAGGTTGAGCTGGGCCCGCAGGTAGCGGGCTGCGTCGGAAGGGCCGAGCCGGCCGTAGCTCGCCAGCGGCGCGCCATCCTGGATGCGGGCGAAGGCGTTGCCCTCGTCGGTGCCGACCCGCAGGTGGGCCGCGACCATCGACCCCGCGGACGTGCCGATCATGGTGTCGGCGTCGCGCACGTCGATGCCGCCGTCGCGCAGGCCGATGACGATGCCGGCCTCCCAGGCGATGCCGGTCGCTCCCCCACCGGCGAGCACGAAGGCCCGGTCGACGTCGACCGTCGGCTGGTGCCACTCGCCGAACCCCTCGCCGCGCACCACCGGTCGCGCGAAGTCGCCGCTCTGGTCGTCGGCGTGGACCACGTTCTCGCTCACCAGACCATTGTCCTCGCACTGCAAGGGTGCTCACGCCACCTGGTCAGTGAGCGTGCTCACCTGTCCCTGCGGTCGGGGGCCACGGCTCCAGCGACGAAGTCAGCGGAGGCTGCCACCCCAGCCTCGGGGTCAGAGGAGGCTGCGGCTCCAGCGGCGAGCGGCACTGGCCGGCAGCACCCGCACCGCCTCGAGCGGCACGCTGACCAGCTCGTCGTCGTCGACCCGGACCTGGCACCGAACGGCACCCACGAGCTCGACCTCGCCCGCCAGCCCCTGCCAGGGACCGCCGGACACCTCGACGAGGTCGCCGACTCGCGGAGTGGCCCTGAGCTGTTCCGCGGGGCGGCGGGTCTCGGCCAGGGCTGCGAGCTGAGCCGCATACGTGCTGGGCAGGATCGCCGGCCGGCCACGGTAGGTCCACGCGAAGAGGTGGCGAGGGTCGAAGCGCCGCGAGCACTCGCCACAGGACATCAGCCGCGTCGGAGCCCGGTGCCGGTGCTTCTCGTGCCCGGCCGGGCAGCGGCCCACCCAGTCGCCGGGCACCCGGGCCGAGTCGGAGGACACGCAGCGCTCGCCGCTGCAGCCGATCTCGCGGGCCTTGGCCCGCCACACCGCGTCGTGCCCGTGCTGCGGACCGACCAGGGCGTGCGCGATCTCGTGGAGGATCGTGTCGAGCACCTCGTCCTCCGAGTGCAAGGTCGTGAGCGGCGCGCTGAGCCCGATCTGGCGCTTCCCGAAGCGGCAGACCCCGGCCCGCGTCTTGGCGCGGTCGGCGACGATGGTCCAGTCGTCGAGGCCGTGCTCGCGCAGGAGCCGGCGCCCGGTGGCCAGTGCCCTCGTGACCTCCATCGTCGCCTCCTCTCGTGGTGCTGCTGCCGTGGCCGGCAGGCCAGGTCGTGTGCTCGTGGATCGACCCTAGGCGGGGCCACCGACATCGCCGAGGAGCGACGCCCGGGATCGCCGGATCTGTGGACAGAGCCCCTGCACGGCGGGCCCTGTGGACGAACCACGCCCCGGATGCGCGCCCGGTAGCGGTGGCGAACCGGCATGACGGTGCGGGCGTGGGAAGTCAGGTGTTGCGGGGAGACGCGAGTGGCCATCGCACGCGGAACCGGTGGAACCGGCGGGACGCCGAGGAGGAGACGGAGCCACAGCGGGCAAGCAGGTCAGTCAGTGCGCATGGAGCTCGCGGGTCAGTGGTTGTACAGGCGGGAGGTGGCTTCGCGAACGGTGAGGGTCACCGGAGTGCCCTGCAGGTCGACGTCGCCCGGGATGTCGAACCACTGGTTGCCGCCCACCCGGAACTGCCCGGTGTAGACGATGTCGGCCCGCACCTGGTGCGAACCCGGGCGGCGGTAGGTGGCCCGGATGTCACCCGACGGATGCGGGCCTCCCAGCGAGGTCGTGGGCCCGACCGTCGTCGCGCCGAGGTGGTAGGTGATCGACTTCAGACGGGGCCGGACCTCGATGTGGTAGCCGAGCAGGCGAGCCGGATCAGGGGTGTCGACCTCATTCGGGCCGAAGCCGGCCGCCGGGAACTTCACCTCGAAGAAGGTCGGCAGGTTCACCAGGGTGACGTC
>DASSQL010000466.1:0-5720 GCA_035702525.1 Ornithinibacter sp.
GGGCTGCTCACCCACGCGACCGCCGGCTTCGTCGACCCGGGCTTCAACGGGCACGTCACCCTCGAGCTCTCCAACGTCGCGACCCTGCCGATCATGCTGTGGCCCGGCATGAAGATCGGCCAGCTCGCCTTCTTCCGGCTCTCCTCCTCGGCCGAGAACCCCTACGGCTCCGAACGCTACGGCTCCCACTACCAGGGCCAACGGGGCCCGACGGCGAGCCGCAGCTTCCAGAACTTCCACCGTGCCGACGTCTGACCCGACGTGAGGCACCCGCCCGGACGCCGCCACCTCGTGGCAATCCGGGAACGCGCCCGTTCCGAACTCCGTGGTGACGCAGGAGACGGCGAACCACCGGGAGGGGCACCCATGACGGAACGGCACTCGAGCGCGACCAACGCGGCCGACCCGGCGACGACCCTCCTCGCTCCCGAGGGCGGCGCCGGCGCCGAGCTTCGCGGGCACGTGCCGCACGACCCGCTCGGTGTGGTGCTGATCCTGCACGGTGGGGCTGAGGCGAGCCGGATGCCGGTGGCCTGGTGGCGCCTCGCGGTGCTTCGGATGGCGCCGTTCGCCGCGACGATCACCCGACGCTCCGGCGACGACCTGGTCGTGCTTCGGCTGAAGAACCGGGTGCGGGGCTGGAACGGCACCCGCCAGGACCCGGTTCAGGACGCCCGCTGGGCCCTCGACCGGATCCGGCGCGCGCTCCCGGACGTGCCGGTGGTGGTCGTCGGGCACTCGATGGGTGGCCGGGTCGCGCTGCACCTCAGCACCGAGCCGGACGTCGTCGGTGTCGCGGCCCTGGCCCCCTGGGTCGAGAGCGACGTGCGCCAGCCGAGACCGGGGGTCGCGGTGCTGCTCATGCACGGCTCCAGCGACCACGTCACCGACCCGCGCCGCACCGACGTGCTCGCCCGCCGGTACGCCGACAGCGGCGTCGACCTGCGCTACGTGCAGGTTGAGGGCGGCACGCACACGATGCTCAAGGACGCCTCGCTGTGGCACGACACCGTCGCCGACTTCGTCACGGACGTCCTGATCGGCCCAGACCGAACCAGCTGACCACGCCGCCGGTGGCCAGCAGCCCGGCGCACCACAGCATCGCCGCGCGGTAGCCATCGGTCATGGCCGCAGGGTCGAGGTAGTCGTCGCCGGCCAGCCCGACCAGGGCGGGCAGCGCCGCCACGGCGAGCAGCGACCCCGCCCGGGCGACCGCGTTGTTGACCCCGCTGGCCACCCCGGCGAACCGGTCGGGCGCCGCGGCCAGCACGGCCGCCGTCAGGGGCGAGACGAGCAGGGCCAGGCCCAGCGCGAAGACCGTCATGCCCGGCAGCACCGACCACCACGTCGCGCCCTCGCCGATGCCGAGCAGCAGCAGCGCGCCCGCCGCGCAGACCAAGGGCCCCACCGTCATCGGGATGCGTGGCCCGATCCGCGCCGACAGGGACGCCGCGCGTGACGAGAGCAGCAGCAGGGCGAGCGTGATCGGCATCCCGGACAACCCGGCCTGCAACGCGCTCCAGCCCACGGCCTGCAGCTGGAGCACGGTGAAGAGCGAGACGCCACCGAGCGCGCCGTAGACCAGCAGGGTCATGCCGTTGGCCGCCGAGAAGATGCGAGAACGGAACAGCCGCAAGGGAACCAGCGGGGATGCCGTGCGCTCCTCCACCACGACGAACGCGACCCCGGCGCCCACCGCGAGCACCCACGCCGCCGCCACGACCGCGCCGCCGGTGTCGCCGGACGCCGTCAGCGCGTAGGTGGCGGAGCCGAGGGCCACCACGGTGAGCGCGGCACCCGGTACGTCGAAGCGGCCCGTCATCGTGGTGTCACGACTCTCCGGCGCGGCGTACCGGGTCAAGAAGACGACGGCGACGCACAGCGGCACGTTGATCGCGAAGATCCAACGCCACGAGGCGGTGTCGACCAGCCAGCCGCCGAGCACCGGCCCGATCGCCGCGGCCACCCCGGACAGCCCGGCCCAGGTGCCGATCGCCGGGGCGCGGTCCTCGGCGCGGAACGACGCCTGGATCAGGGACAGGGCACCGGGCGTGAGCAGGGCGGCCCCCACACCCTGGAACACCCGCAGGGCGATCAGCTGGCTCGGCGTCTGGGCGGCGGCGCAGAGCGCGGACGCCACGAGGAACCAGGCGACCCCGGTGAGGTAGACCCGTCGGCGGCCGAACCGGTCGCCGAGCGCCCCGCCCACGAGCACGAGCGAGGCCAGCGCCAGCAGGTAGCCGTTGACCACCCACTGCAGCTGGGCCAGCGAGGCCCCGAGGTCGCGCCCGATCGTGCGCAGCGCGACGTTGACGACCGACCCGTCGAGGATCGCCACCCCGGAGCCGAGGATGACGCCGGCGAGCATCAGCCGCCCGCGGGTGGAGGAGCGGTCGAGGGCCTGCTCGGTCACCGCGCCGCCAGCCGGACCACCGGGAGGTCGCGGGTGGTGCGCCGCACGTAGGTGCGCATCTGGGGGATGGTGCGCACCAGGGCGGGCCAGTGCTGGTCACGTTCCGCGGGGGTGAGCTCAACGGCATCCACCTCGAGCTCGCGACCGGGCAGGAGGATGCGGGCGCGCGGGTCGGCGCGCAGGTTGAGGAGCCAGTCGGGATGCCGGTCCCGGCCCATCGCGCTCGCGACCACCAGCCAGCTGCCCGCCGGCTCGGCGAGGTGCGCCAGCTGCACCGACCGCGGCAGGCCGCTGCGCCGGCCCGTGGTGGTGAGCACCAGCATCGGCAGGGTCGGCACGCCGGTGATCGTCACGCGGCCCCCGGACCACCGGAACAGCGTCGGGTCGACCTTCGCCGCGACGTGCCCGACCAGCCACGACCCGGGTCGGGTGGCGGAGAACGCGTTCACGGCCTGCGAGTACACCCCGTATCCGTACCACGCCGTCGTCGCCCGCCCCCGGACGAACGACCCGGCAAGTTCGACGACGGCGCAGGAGGGTGGTGCGCAGGGGAGACCGCGTCGTCGTGAGCGACTAGGTTGTGAGGCCACGTCACCGACCTCGTGAGGGGCCAGCGCATGATCCGGTTCGATGCCGTGACCAAGCAGTTCCCGGACGGGACCGTCGCGGTCGACGAGCTCACGCTCACCGCACCCACCGGCAAGATCACCGTGCTCGTCGGGCCGTCGGGCTGCGGCAAGACGACCAGCCTGCGGATGGTCAACCGGATGATCGAGCCCACCCGCGGCACGATCACCCTCGACGGCCAGGACACCGGCCGGATGAACCAGGCCGAGCTGCGCCGGGGGATGGGCTACGTCATCCAGCACGCCGGCCTCTTCCCGCACCGCACGGTGCTCGACAACATCGGCACGGTGCCGCGGCTGCTCGGCTGGGACAAGAAGAAGACCCGTGACACCTCGCGCGAGCTGCTCGAACGGGTCGGGCTGGCCCCCGAGCTCGGCGAGCGCTACCCGGCCCAGCTGTCGGGCGGGCAGCAGCAGCGGGTGGGGGTCGCCCGGGCGTTGGCCGCCGACCCACCGGTGATGCTCATGGACGAGCCGTTCTCGGCCGTCGACCCGGTCGTGCGCGAGCAGCTGCAGGACGAGTTCCTGCGCCTGCAGGGCGAGCTCGGCAAGACCATCGTCTTCGTCACCCACGACATCGACGAGGCGATCAAGCTCGGCGACCAGGTCGCGGTGCTGCGCGTCGGGGGCCGGCTCGCCCAGGTCGCCGAGCCGGCCTACCTGCTGGCCCACCCGGCCGACGACTTCGTCGCCGACTTCGTGGGGCGCGACCGCGGTTACCGTGCTCTCGGCTTCCAGGAGGCGCCGCGGCTGTCCCTGCACTCGGAGCCCACCGTCGTGCTCGGCGAACGCCCCGACCGCACGGGTGCCGGCTGGCTCCTCGTGGTGGACGACGACCGGCATCCGCTGGGGTGGGTGGAACCGAAGCGCATCGGCGACCGCGCGGTGGCCGAGGCCGACCTGCACCGGGGTGGCACGGTGGCCCCCGAGCACGGTTCCCTGCGTGCGGCGCTCGATGCGGCGCTGTCGTCGCCGAGCCGTCGTGGCGTGATCGTCGACGACGGCGGGGTGCTCTGCGGCACGGTGCTCGCCCACGAGGTGCTCAACGCGATCGAGACCACCGACCGGCCCGAGCGCGACGAGTCCGACCCGGTGCACGGCGGCGCGGCCGCGGTGGGCGGCGACGAGGACGTGTCGTGAGCTGGCTGGCCGACAACTGGAACACGGTGCTGACGCTCACCTGGCGCAGCCTCTACCTCGCGGGGATCCCGCTCGTCCTCGGGTTCGTCGTGTCCATCCCTCTCGGCTGGCTGGCGAGCCGCTGGTCGCGCACCTACCCGGCCATCATCACGACGACCGGGCTGCTCTACACGATCCCCTCGCTGGCGATGTTCGTCATGATGCCGGTGCTGCTGGGCACCAAGATCCTCGACCCGGTCAACGTCATCGTCGCCATGACCATCTACACGGTGGCGCTGCTCGCGCGCACCGTCGCCGACGGGCTCAACGCCGTGCCCGACGACATCGCGCAGGCGGCGACCGCGATGGGCTACAAGGGCGTCCGGCGGCTGTTCGGGGTCGAGCTGCCGCTCGCCGCCCCGGTCGTCGCCGCCGGGCTGCGGGTGGCCGCGGTGAGCAACGTCAGCATCGTCAGCGTCGCCACGCTCATCGGCGTCAGCCAGCTCGGCGACCTCCTCGTCGACGGGTACAACCGGGTCATCTGGGGCGAGCTGCTCAGCGGCATCATCGCCTGCGTCCTGCTCGCCCTCGCGTTCGACGCCGTCATCGTGCTGGGTACCCGGGCGGTCACGCCCTGGCTGCGGGTCCAGGCGGCACGGGCATGATCACCTCCATCTGGGCGTGGTTCACCGACCCGGCCAACTGGCAGGGCGAGGACGGCATCCCCAACCGCACCCTCCAGCACCTCGAGTACACCGCGATGGCGGTGCTCCTCGCGGCCGTCATCGCGATCCCGCTGGGGCTGTGGGTCGGCCACACCGGGCGGGCGCGCTGGCTGGTCTCGCTGGCCAACTCGGTGCGGGCCGTGCCCACCCTCGGTCTGCTCCTGGCCGCGACGCTGTGGCTCGGGCCCCTGATCCAGAGCGACCTCGCGTTCACCCTCCCGAGCATCCTGGTGCTCGGCCTGCTCGCCATCCCACCGCTGCTCGCCGGTACCTATGCCGGCATCGAGGCGGTCCCTCCGGCGGCGCGCGACGCGGCCCTGGGGGTGGGGATGACGTCGGGCCAGGTGCTGCGGCAGGTCGAGGTGCCCAACGGGTTGCCGTTGTTCATGTCCGGGCTGCGGTCGGCCGTGCTCCAGGTGGTCGCGACGGCGACGGTGGCGGCGTTCATCGGCCTGGGTGGCCTGGGCCGCTTCCTCATCGACGGCATCGCGCTGGGCGACTACCCGCAGACCGCGGGTGGGGCCATCCTCGTGGCCGTGCTGGCGGTGGTGCTCGACGCGATGCTCGCCCTGGTGCAGCGCGGCGTGGTGTCGCCGGGCCTCAGCGGGCGCCGTGTCGGTGGTCGCGGGAAGGATTCACGCAACGTCTCGGTTGAGGCCGACAGGTCGTCGGCGGACGCCCCCACGCCCGTCGCACCTGCTTGACCCGTTCCGCCCGTTCTGCCTGACTTACCGAAGCGCTTGATCGCCAGACCGACCACAGCACCACGAAGGGACCACCCCCATGAAGCGCATGACCTCTGCGGTGGCACTGATCGCCGCCTCGCTCCTGGGCCTG
>DASSQL010000467.1:0-11493 GCA_035702525.1 Ornithinibacter sp.
GACATCCTGCCGGCCTCGCAGCGCGTCGCCGAGGACAAGTGGTATGTCGGCACGGCGGACGCCGTCACTCAGAACATCGACATCATCGAGGGCTACGCGCCGGAATTCATCCTCGTGCTCGCCGGCGACCACATCTACAAGATGGACTACCAGCCGTTCATCGCGGCGCACCGGCGCAAGCGCGCGGAGGTCACGATCGCGGTCCGGCGGGTGCCGCTCGCCGAGGCGTCGCGCATGGGCGTCCTCGCGCTCGACGACCAGGACCGCGTCGTGCTCGTGCAGCAGTACCGCCACCCGGTCGGCGCGTTCGAGTGGGAGCTGCCCGCGGGCCTGCTCGACGTCGACGGCGAGCCGGCGCACCTGACGGCGGCTCGCGAGCTGCACGAGGAGGCCGACCTCACCGCGGGGGAGTGGCACCTGCTGCTCGACCACTACGCTAGCCCCGGTGGGTCGAGTGAGGCACTGCGGGTGTTCCTCGCCCGCGACCTGCACGACGTGCCCGAGGGTGACCGCCACGACCGTGACGGCGAAGAGCTCGGGATGCCGGTGCGTCGCGTGCCGCTCGACGAGGTCGTCGAGGCCGCGCTCGCCGGTGACGTGCACAACGGCACCCTGATGATCGCGGTGCTGGCTGCGTCGCGCCTGCGCGACCGGGGGTGGGCCGGGCTGCGGTCCGTGGACGAGCCCTGGCCGACGCGCTCGCGCGGGCGCTCCGCTGCTGACCCGGGTAGCAGCGCCGGGTGAGCGGGTTCGGTTCCGGCGCAACGGCATCCAGTGCATCGGGCGTCGACTGCCCATGTGGTGGGGTGCCGCGTGGCGCCACGCTCAGCGAGTGCTGCGGGCCGGTGGTGTCGGGGGAGCAGCTCGCCGCCACGGCTGAGGCGCTGATGCGTTCGCGCTACACCGCCTATGCGCTCGGCGACGGCGACCACCTGTTCCGCACCTGGCACCCGCGCACCCGCACCGACGACGCCGCCCCCGACCCGAGGGTGCGCTGGACGGGCCTGGAGCTGCTCGACGTCGTGGCCGGCGGCCCGGACGACGCCGAGGGGGTCGTGGAGTTCCGCGCCCGTTGGGTCAGCCACGACGACGGTCCGGTGCGCCGGGGTGAGCTGCACGAGCGCAGCCGGTTCGCACGACGCGGCGGCCGCTGGGTCTACGTCGACGCCGAGTAGGCCGCAGCGCCGCTTCCCCTGCTCCGGCTACCGTTGGGCGCATGTTGGAGGCTCGCCGGACGAGCGCCTGGCGCGGCGACTACGAGGTGTGGGACGGCGACCGGTCGGTCGCCACCTTCGCGAGGGCGTCGTGGCGCGGTGGCGGGGTGCTGCACGTCGACGGGAGGCCCTACGAGGTGCGGTCCAACCCGTGGGCCACCTCGTACACCATGGTCGACGCGGAGGGCGTCCTGGTCGCTTCGGCGGCGCGGGTCGGTCGCAAGGACTGGACCGTCGAGTCCGGCGGCGCGACCCACCAGTTCCGCCGGGCGTCCCAGTGGCGCTCCGAGGAACAGCTGCACGTCGGGGGGCAGCCCACCGGCTCGATCCGGCGCACCAGCCTGTGGAAGGGCGACGCCGTGGCCGACCTGCCCGGCCTGCCGCCCCTGGTCGCGCTCTTCGCGCTCGCGGTCGTGCTCACCACCTGGGACCTCGCCGCGGCCGCCTCGTGACCCGCCGCTACTGGTAGGACACGAAGAACGGCGTCGGGTGCACCTGCGCGACGGTCTGCTCCGGGGTGAGCATCGGGGTGTCCTCGTCCTCGAAGTTCTTCCAGCCGAGCCACACCCCCTCCGGCAGGTCGCGCCGGAGCGCCGACCAGGTGCCCTGCTTCGCGTTCTGGCCGCCCTGGCCGTCGGCGTGCACGAGCCACTGCACCTCGTCGAGCGAGGTGTCGAGCCGGTCGCGGTCGCGCACCATCGAGGGGCGGAACTGGTGCAGGGTCAGCACCTTCGGGGGCAGGTCGTGCTCGCGCACGAGGGCAGCGAGCCAGGCGCCCACCGCGTTGACCTCGTCGATGCCCACGTGCCCGATCTGGCGCAACGGCTTCTCGCCGGGCTGCAGGCGCCACTCGGGGTCGAGCGCCAGCCCCACCCACGGCCGCCGGAGCAGCTCCTCGTAGGCCTTGGCCTGGGTGAGGAAGTCGTCGCGACCCGGCTGCAGGTCGAGCACGACGTAGGTTCCGGCCTGCTCGGCGGCCTCCACCCACGGCAGCAGCGCGCGCACCGGCGTGCGGCGCGAGTAGGAGCCGTCCTCCTGCGGGGCCCCCGCCGCGACCGTGGCGATGAGCTCGAAGGCGGGTACCACCGGCTCCTTCACGAGGGCGGCGTACTGCTGGGCCAGCTCGGCGGCCCGGCGCACCGACGCCTGCGCCGACTGCTCGCCGAGCATGCCGAGCGCGGCCGTCCGGGGGTGGCCGTAGAGGGCCACCATCCGGCGTCCGGGGAACGGCAGCAGCCCGCCGCCGGGCAGCTCGTGGGCGTGGCGCGCGGTGCGCACCCGGTGGGCGAAGCGGGCCGATGCGCCGAAGCCGGCACCGACGGCCAGCACGGCGGTGTCGAGGGCCGTGCGCAGGGCGTCGCGGGCGTCGTCAGCGGTGCGCGGGTCGGTGCCCGTGACCGTCACCGGGTCTGCCCCCACCGCGGCGAGCGTGGCCGCGAGGCTGGGCGGCACCTTCGCACCCTCGCGCAGCAGCACGGTGGCGCGGTTCCGGGGCGGCTGCAGGGGGAGGCCGGGCAGCTCGGGCAGGTCGTCGACGTCGGTCGCGGCGATCACCTCGCGCCCCCCGGTGGCCGGGGCGCCGGACGACGGTGACGGCGACCCTGGTGGGGCGGTGACCGACCAGCGCAGCACCGTGCGCGTGCCGAGGCGGTCGAGCTCGTCGGCCAGCCCGGGACCGTCGACGAACAGCGGGATGCCGAGCCGCCGTGCCGCGGCGGTGCCGGCCGCCAGGTCGCCGGGCTCGTCGGAGGTGACCACGACGACGCTCGCAGCCTCGAGCAGGGCGCGGGACGCCGCGACCGTGGCCGCGGCGTCGCCCCCGCGGGTGCGTGGGTCGAGGGTCCCCGCCCGGTCGGCCCGGCCCGGGGTCAGCGCGTGGCGCTGGGGGGTGCTCTCGGGGCGCGCACCGTCGGTGGCGTCCCCGGTGACCGGGTCGGTACCGGTGCAGGCGGCCACCGCGCCGACCACGGCCACCCCCATGACGGCGGCGGCGGAGCGAAGCGCCGTGCGCCGTGGGAGTGGAGAGGTCATGGTGGCCTCAAGCCTGACACGACATCTCCGGCACGAGCGAGTCGATGACGGTCGTCGTGCGTGGTACCAACGGGGCATGTACCTCGAGAACCTCGTCGTCGACGCGCACGACCCCCGCACGCTGGGCCGCTTCTGGGAGGCGCTGCTCGGCGCCCGCCCGACCCTCACCGACGAGCCCGACGCGTTCGAGACCCGGCTGACCGTGCCTGACGGGCCGGTGCTCGACCTGTGCTTCCAGCGGGTGCCCGAGCCGGTGACCCCCGACCCGCGGCTGCACCTCGACATCAGCGGCGGCACCCGTCAGGCGGAGGTCGTGCAGCAGGCCCTCGAGCTCGGAGCGCGTCACCTCGACATCGGCCAGCGCGACGTGCCGTGGGTGGTGCTCGCCGACCCCGAGGGCAACCCGTTCTGCGTCATGGAGGAGCGCTCCGAGTACGCCACGTCCGGGCCCATCGCGGCGCTCCCGCTCGACAGCGCCGACCCGGCCCGCGACGCCGCCTTCTGGGCCGAGCTGTCCGGGTGGCAGCCGGTGTCGTCGGCGATGCCCGCGGCGCTGCGCCACCCGTCCGGGCGCGGGGTGCTGCTCGAGCTCTGCCCGCAGCCGGGGCCCAAGGCGCCCGGCGCCAAGAACCGGCTGCACCTCGACCTCCGGCTGGAGCGGGACGACGACGCGGATGCCGTCGCCGCCCGGGTCGTCGAGCTGGGGGGCCGCGCGCTCGACCCCGGGTGGGGCGAGCGCCCGTGGCGGGTGATGGCCGACCCGTCCGGCAACGAGCTCTGCCTGCTGCCGGCCCGGTGACGCAGCGGTAACCCGTTCGGACCAGCGGCCCGACCTCCGTAGACTGGGCCGGTCCGGAGGGACCGGCGGCTCACCGAGGCCGGCGCGTCACCGGCATCCGCACTCGTCCCACACCCCCGACCCGAAGGACCACCTGTGCTCCGCACCCACGAGGCCGGCACGCTGCGTGCCGCCCACACCGGCCAGACCGTCACCCTCACCGGGTGGGTGGCGAAGCGGCGTGACCACGGGGGCGTGGCCTTCATCGACCTGCGCGACGCCAGCGGCATCGTGCAGGTCGTCGCGCGCGACGAGGTGCTCACGGGGGCCGCCCACGACCTGCGCGGCGAGTACGTCGTCAAGGTCGTCGGCGAGGTCACCGCCCGCGACGGGCGCAACGTCAACCCCGACCTGCCCACCGGCGAGGTCGAGGTCGTCGCGTCGCGCATCGAGGTGCTCAACGCCTCGGCGCCGCTGCCCTTCCAGGTCGACGAGCGCGTCACCGTCGGCGAGGAGGCGCGCCTGAAGCACCGCTACCTCGACCTGCGCCGCCCCGGAGTGCACTCGGCGGGCCACGCCATCCGGCTGCGCTCCAAGGTCTCCGCCGCCGCCCGCCGGGTGCTCGAGCAGCGCGACTTCGTCGAGATCGAGACCCCCACGCTGACCCGCTCGACCCCGGAGGGTGCTCGCGACTTCCTGGTGCCCGCGCGCCTCGCGCCCGGCTCCTGGTACGCCCTGCCGCAGAGCCCGCAGCTGTTCAAGCAGCTGCTCATGGTGGCCGGCATGGAGCGCTACTACCAGATCGCCCGCTGCTACCGCGACGAGGACTTCCGCGCCGACCGCCAGCCCGAGTTCACCCAGCTCGACATCGAGATGAGCTTCGTCGAGCAGTCCGACGTGCTCGAGCTCGGTGAGGCCGTGGTCCGCGAGATCTGGCAGCTGATCGGCGTCGAGCTGCAGACGCCGTTCCGCCAGATGACCTACGCCGAGGCGATGAAGCGCTACGGCAGCGACAAGCCCGACCTGCGCTTCGGGGTCGAGCTCGTCGAGTGCACCGAGTACTTCGCGCACACCCCGTTCCTGGTCTTCCAGAACGAGTACGTCGGCGCGGTCGTCATGCCCGGCGGCGCGAGCCAGCCGCGCAAGAAGCTCGACGCGTGGCAGGAGTGGGCCAAGCAGCGCGGCGCCCGCGGCCTCGCGTACGTGCTCGTCCAGGACGACGGCACCCTCACCGGCCCGGTGGCCAAGAACCTGTCCGAGACCGAGCTGGCCGGCCTGGCCGAGCACGTCGGCGCGAAGCCCGGCGACTGCATCTTCTTCGCGGCCGGCGCCACGAAGAGCTCGCGCGCCCTGCTCGGCGCCGCCCGGCTCGAGATCGGCAGGCGCTGCGAGCTGATCGACGAGTCCGCCTGGAGCTTCCTGTGGGTCATCGACGCCCCGCTCTTCGAGCCCGCTGCGGATGCCGTCGCGGCCGGTGACGTCGCCGTCGGCGCCGGTGCGTGGACCGCGGTCCACCACGCGTTCACCTCGCCGAAGGCCGAGTTCCTCGACACCTTCGACACCGACCCGGGCCCGGCCCTGGCCTACGCCTACGACATGGTCTGCAACGGCAACGAGATCGGTGGCGGGTCGATCCGTATCCACCGCCGCGACGTGCAGGAGCGGGTCTTCAAGGTCATGGGCCTGTCGGCGCAGGACGCCCAGGAGAAGTTCGGCTTCCTGCTCGACGCGTTCCAGTTCGGTGCGCCGCCGCACGGCGGCATCGCCTTCGGCTGGGACCGCATCGTCATGCTGCTCGGCGGCTTCGAGTCGATCCGCGACGTCATCGCCTTCCCGAAGTCCGGCGGAGGCTACGACCCGCTGACCGACGCCCCGGCGCCCATCACCCCGCTGCAGCGCAAGGAGGCCGGCATCGACAGCCGCCCCCCGGCATCCGAGCCGGAGGCCTGACCCCACGCGTCCCAACTTTCCCGCCCCATGCGGGAACCTTCACCTTCGCACCAGAACCGTTGTGGTGCGAAGGTGAAGCTTCCGCCATCGGGCGAAAAAGTTGGGACGGCAGGGTCAGCGCTGGAGGAACGCCAGCAGCTCGCGGTTGAACTCCTCGGTGTGCGAGGTGTTGATGCCGTGCGGGCCGCCCTCGACGACGTGCAGCTCGCTGCCGGCCACCTGCTGGTGCGTGCGCTCGCCCGACTTCTCGAACGGGACGATCCCGTCGGAGTCGCCGTGGATGACCAGGGTCGGCACGGTGATGGCTGCCAGGTCGGCGGTGAAGTCGGTTGTCCAGGAACGGATGCACTCGCGGGCGGCGTGCACGTCGGCCTGCAGCCCGAGGCCGAGGGCCTCCTGCTGCTGCGCCTCGCTGACCCGCATCTCGCCACCGGCGCTGAAGAAGTTGCGGGTGAACCCGTCGAGGAAGCCGCGGGGGTCGGCCACCAGCGCGTCCTGGTAGCCGCGCACCGTGGCGTCGTCGAGGGCGCCGTCCGGGTGGTCGTCGTCGAGCGCCAGGCACGGCGGGATGGCGGCCGCGAAGACGGCGCTGTGCACCCGGTCGGCGCCGTGGCTGCCGAGGTAGCGGGCCACCTCGCCGCCGCCCATCGAGAACCCGACGAGCGTGACGTCGTCGAGGTCGAGGCCGGTCAGCACGGCGGCCAGGTCGCCGGTGAGGGTGTCGTAGTCGTAGGTGGAGTCTTCGCCCGGCTTGTCGCTCGCGCCGAAGCCGCGCCGGTCGTACGTCACGACGCGGTAGCCGGCCTCCGTGAGGGCCGGCACCTGGCCCGACCACGACGCGCCGCTGAGCGGCCAGCCGTGCACCAGGACGACGGGGCGGCCGTCGCCGCCGCTGTCCTCGACGTGGAGGTTGACGGACCCGTTGCTGATCGTGGACATCATCGGCCTTTCGCTCGGTGGGGACGTTTCCCACCCTAGGCACAGGTCAGGCGCCGAACCAGCGTGAGGTCCACTCCATCCCGGTCGTGTAGCCCAGCCGGTGGTAGAGCCGCCGGGCGACGTCGTTGTCGGCGAACATCCCCAGGGCGCAGGCACCGGTCGCCCGCACCGCCAGCCGGGTCAGGTGGGCGGTGACCGCCGCGCCCCAGCCCTCGCCGCGGCGCCGCACGTCGACGGCGATGCCGGCCAGCGAGGGCACGCCCGACTGCCCCGGCTCGCTGCAGCCGAGGGCCACCAGCACCCCGTCGTCGTCGCGCACCCCGACCCAGTGCTGCTCGGGCCGGGCGAACGGCTGCCCGTGGGTGCGCGGGTTGTGCACGTCGAGGAAGTCGACCATCTCGGCGCGGTCGGCGGGGTCGAGCACCTCGACCGCGCCCTCGTGGGGCACCACGGGTGGCTCGGAGCGGGTCCACATCCAGTCCCACTCGCCCCCGCGGCTGCCGAGGTCGAGCCGCTCGAGGGCGACGGGCATCAGGCCGCGCGGCACGCTGACGTGCCGGTTGCCGCCACCGGTGACCGCGGCGCGCACGGCGGGGTCGTCGAGCAGGGTCGCGAGGCCGGACGCCGTGCCCAGGGCCGCCGACCCCGGCACCCCGTGGTCGGAACGGCGGTGGAAGACGACGGCACCGTCGGCCAGCGAGCCAACGGCGTACGCCGGTGCGACGAAGCCGCCACCCACGTCGATGACGGCCACCGGGTGGTGGCCGGTCGCGTCGGCGAGCTCTGCCCTGGTCGTCAGGACCCGCACGCCGCTCACTCGGTGATGCCCCAGCGCTCGTGCAGCCGGCGCAGCGGGCCGGGGGCCCACCAGTTCGCCGAGCCGAGGACGGACATCGTGGCGGGGACCAGCAGCATCCGCACCAGGGTGGCGTCGATGACGATCGCGAGCACCAATGCCGTTCCCATCTCCTTCATGACGAGCAGGTCGCCCGCGGCGAAGCCGGCGAAGACGATGACCATGAGCAGGGCGGCGGAGGTGATGATCCGGCCCGAGCGCTGCAGCCCGAGCGTCACGGCCTCGCGGGTGTCGTGGCCCTGCTCGTGCAGCTCGACGATCCGCGACAGGAGGAAGACCTCGTAGTCCATCGACAGGCCGAAGCCGAACGCGAGCACGAGCAGCGGGATGGTGTTCTCGACGGCGCCGGCCGAGGTGAAGCGCAGCAGGTTCTCGAGGTGGCCGTCCTCGAAGATCCACACGGTGACTCCGAGGGCGGCGCCGAGCGAGAGCACGTTCATGACCAGGGCCTTGACCGGGATGACGACCGAGCCGGTCATCAGGAACAACAGCACCAGGGTGGCCAGCACGACGAGGCCGATCGCCCAGAGCGCCCGGTCGGCCACGGTCGCCCGGAAGTCGACGATGCCGGACGCCTGCCCGACGACCTTGGCGTCGAAGGGTGGCCGGTCGCTGCGCAGCGAGTCGACCAGGGCCCGCGAGGCGTCACCGGTGCCGTTGTCGCCGGTCTGGAAGCCGACGGTGCTCACGCCGCTGTCGAGGTGGTCGACCGGGTCGACCGACTGCACGCCCGGGCGGTCGGCGGCCGTCGCCGCCCACGCCTCGACCTGGTCGGCCGGGGCCGTGGTCACCACGAGCACCTCCGCGCCGGCGAGCAGCGGGTAGCCCTCGCGGAAGTCCTCGTAGAAGGTGCGTTCAGGCGTGCCCCGGGGCAGCAGCTCGGGGCCTGACGACGTGAGCTCCATCCGCAGGGCGGGCAGGGCGAGCACGACGAGCAGGCCGGCGACGACGGTGATGACGACCCACGGCATCCGGTGCACCACCTCGGCGAGGCGGGAGAAGACGCCGGTGTCACCGGCGACCTCGGTGCCGCGGCGCAGCAGCCGCCGGGCGCCGATCGCGCACAGCGCGGGGATGAGGGTGAGCGCGACGGCGAGCGCGACGAGCACCACCGACACCCCGGCGGCGCTGATCGCCCGGATGAAGGGGATCTGGAGCACCATCAGGCCCGCCAGCGAGATGGCCACGGTGAGCGCCGAGAACACGACGGTGCGCCCCGCCCGGTCCATCGACGTCGCGGTCGCCTCGGCCACCTGGTCACGGGTCAGCTCGGAGACCGGCGCCCCCTGGAGCATCGAGCGCAGCTCCTCGCGGAAGCGCGACACCATGAGCAGGCCGTAGTCGATGCACAGCCCCAGCGCCAGCACCGTGACGACGTTGACCGCGGTCGCGTCGAGGTCGAGCAGGTAGGAGAAGCCGAGCAGCGACGCCAGCGCGCCGGCGATGGACGCGACCGCCCCGATCACCGGGAACCCGGCGGCGACGAAGCCGCCGAACACCACGACCATCACCACGAAGCTCACCGGCAGGGCGATGCCCTCGCCGCGCTGGCCGTCGATCTTGACCTGCGCGATGATCCGGTCGACCAGGCTGCGCAGCCCGCCGCGCTGGTCACCGGTGGCGCCGGTCTGCTCGGCGAGCCGGTCGAACACCTCGTCGACGGCCGCGGTGGCGGTCGCCTCCTGCTCGGCGGTGTTGTCGGCGTCGAACGTGACGACCGTTGCGAACCCGCCCGATGCCGGGTCGCCGTCGAGCACGAAGCGCACGGCCGTCGGGCTGGTCGCGCCCTCCGGCACCACGAACGGGTTCACCGCCGACTCGACGTGCTCGATCGCCGTGAGGTCCTTGACCGCCGTGGCCGCCGCGGTGGCCACCGCCGGGTCGGCGAGGTCGACCCCGGTCAGGGTCTGCGTGTAGGTGCTGAAGCCGCTGCCCCCACCCGTGGCGAGCAGGTCGCGACCCTGCTGGTTCTCGCCGTCGACGACGATCTCGCCGCTGTCGAGCCGGTCGAACAGGCTCGGCGTGCCGAACGCTCCCAGCGCGACGCCGAACCCCGCGACCACGAGCACCGCCCACACGACGACGACGGCCCGGGCCCGCCGCGCGACGAGCGAACCCCACCGCCGCAGGAGCGCACCGTGGCGGGGGTCGTGCTCGGTCATGGGGCCAGCGTGCCAGAGCACCGCATTCGCGTTGCCGAGGGCCGGTCGTTGCTGCCACGGTGGGGTGATGGCCGCCACGAGGACCCGACCCGACCGCATCGCCGACGAGCGCACCCAGCTGCTCGGCTGGTTCGACCTGCAGCGCGGCATCGTGCGGCTGAAGTGCGAGGGGTTGTCCGACCAGGACGCCCACCGCGTCGTGGTGCCGACCTCGCCGCTGATGACGGTGGCCGGCATCCTGTCGCACCTGCGCTGGGCCGAGGAGCTGTGGTTCCGCGAGTGCCTGCTCGGCGAGCCGGGCTCGGGGCGCGGCTTCGGGCCCGACGCGCAGGAGGTGGACGACGCGGAGTTCCGGGTGCACGGGATGCCGCTGGCCGAGCTGCTCGCCGAGTACGACGCCGAGTGCGCCCGGTCCGACGCGGCGATCGCGGCGCACGACCTCGACGCCCCGGGCAGCACCGCCCTGCACTCGGTCGGCGCGGCCTCGCTGCGCTGGATGCTGCTGCACATGCTCGAGGAGACCGCCCGGCACGCCGGCCACCTCGACCTGATCCGCGAGCAGCTCGACGGCGAGACCGGCTACTTCTGAGCCTCGGGATAGCCTCGCGGCGTGAGCCTCGACGACCCCGACCTGTTCGGCGCGGCCGCGTCGGCCGGCGACGGGGTGGGCGGCGGCGGGTCCTCGCTGCCCCCGCTCGCGGTGCGGATGCGCCCGCGCAGCATCGACGAGGTGCGCGGCCAGGGCGACGTCCTGCGCCCCGGCAGCCCGCTGCGCCGGCTGATCGAGGGCAGCTCGGGTGCCGCCGGCCCGATCTCGGCGATCCTGTGGGGCCCGCCCGGCACCGGCAAGACGACCCTGGCCCACCTGGTCGCCACGGCGGCCGACCGCGAGTTCGTCGAGCTGTCGGCGGTGACGGCGGGGGTCAAGGACGTCCGCGCGGTCATGGAGCACGCCAACCGGGCGCGCGACATGTACGGCCGCCAGACCGTGCTCTTCCTCGACGAGATCCACCGCTTCACCAAGGCCCAGCAGGACGCCCTGCTGCCCGGGGTCGAGAACCGCCAGGTCGTGCTGGTCGCCGCCACCACCGAGAACCCCTCGTTCTCGGTCATCGCGCCGCTGCTCTCGCGCTCGATGCTGGTCACCCTGGTGCCGCTCACCGACGACGACGTCGCCGAGGTGCTCGGCTCGGCGCTCACCGACGAGCGCGGTCTCGACGGGGCGTACACGCTCGACGACGACGCCCGCGACCACCTGGTCCGGCTGGCCGGCGGCGACGCCCGCCGGGCGCTGACCTTCCTCGAGGCCGCGGCCGGGGTCGCCGACGACTCCTTCGCTCCCGGAGCGGACCGGCCGGATGCCGTGCCGATCACCCTCGCGCAGAGCGAGCAGGCGGTGGCCCACGCCGCCGTGCGCTACGACCGCACCGGCGACCAGCACTACGACGTGGCCTCGGCGCTGATCAAGTCGATGCGCGGCTCCGACGTCGACGCCGCCCTGCACTACCTCGCGCGGATGCTCGAGGCGGGGGAGGACCCGCGGTTCATCGCCCGGCGGGTGGT
>DASSQL010000468.1:0-5269 GCA_035702525.1 Ornithinibacter sp.
GCGTCGGTGCCGGTCGACGTCGTGCGCGACATCGTGCGGGGCGCGTCGACCTGGTCGGTGGCTCCCGACCCGGTCGAGGTGACGATGCGCGGGGTGCTCGCGGCGACGGCCGAGACCGAGCACGTGCTGGGTGTCGTGCTCACCGCGCCGATGCAGGCGCTGGCGCGGCTGCACACGGCCGCGGCCGCGGGGCTGGTTCCCGACGACGCGCTCGGCCGCCCGCGGCTGGCGGGGGAGACCTGCGGCGAGCTCACCGACCTCGGGCCGGCGCCGGATGCCGCCGAGGTGACGGTACGGCTGCGGACGGTGGCCGAGGTGCTGCTGGCGACGCCGCGCCTCCCGGTGGTCGTGGCCGCGGCGATCGTGCACGCGGAGCTGGCGACGGTGCGGCCCTTCGTGCGGGGCAACGCGGTCGTGGCGCGGGCCCTGGACCGGGCGGTGGTGCACGCCGGTGGGCTCGACCCGACCGGCGTCGCGGTGACCGAGGCGGGTCACGGCGCGCAGGGCGGCGCGGCGTACCTCGGCGCGCTCACGGCCTACGGCCGTGGTGACGCGGTGGGCGTGGGGCTGTGGATCTCGCACTGCTGCACCGCGGTTCGCACGGCGGCCGCGGAGGGGGAGCAGGTGGCGGATGCCGTGCTCGCCGGACGACTCGCCGGTGGGCCCTTGTCCGGCCCGGGGTCGCAGGAGTAGAACGAGTGGTGACGGCCCCCTCGGGAGCCGTCACGACGAAGCTACCGAGGACCGGACGGGTACCCACGCGCGGGCAGTCCACTGATGGACCGATCGTGATGGGCTCGACCCAGCACGACGACGGCATGGAGCACGCCTGGTCGCCCACGAGGTCCGCGGCAGGACGACGCCTCCGCCCCATCACCGGGACGGAGGCGCCGTCGTGTCCGGGCCGGGACGAAAGCGCTGGTCGGGGGCGATCTTCGCGGGAGTGCACAGCGTTCTCCCGGGCCGATCGCCGGGTCGTCCAAGATTAAACATGGTTGGCGCAACCTTCGGATTCCATCGTGAATGAGCGATTCTGAGGGGGATCTCGACAGGTCGAGACCGGGGCTTGCGCTCGGACTCGGTCATGGGACACGATGGGCTCACTCGCTCCCCCTCGGGGTTGAGCGAACGGCGGACCGGCTTCTCCCCCCCGGAGCTCGGCTCGCCGACGGCCCCGGTTGTCCCCCCGACCGGGGCCGTCCCATGTCCGGATGTCGTCGGTTCCGGGCCGGGTCTTTGGCGTCGTCCACAGGCCGCGTCGGCCAGGGGTCGTCGTCCACAGGCCGGGGCCGACGATGGCGCCCGGCTACGGGTCCGACGAGCCTGTGCGGATGACGTCACACCACCATGTCACCGCTGTCATCGGGGCCTCCGGGGGCCTCGGGGCGAGCACGCTCGCGCTCGCCATCGGTCGTCGGCTCGCGGCGACCGGGCCGCCGGCCGTCGTCGTCGACCTCGACCTGCTGCGCGGCGGCCTGGAGGTGACCGCCGGCATCGAGCACCTCCCGGGGCGGAGGTGGCACGACCTGCGCCACGTCCGCGGCCGGGTGCCCCCGGAATCGCTGGTGCCGGTGCTCCCCGAGGAGGAGGGGTGCGCCGTGCTCTCGGCCCGGGGTGGTGCCCCGGCGGGCGTTCCCGAGGGCGCGGCTCGCGACGTGGTCGCGGCGCTGGCGGCCGGCCCGGCGCGGGTGGTCCTCGACCTGCCGCTGACCAGCCCGGTGCTCCCGCACGTCCTGGCCGACGGCGCGCTGGTCGTCCTGCTGGTCGGGCTCCGCACCCGGGCCCTGGCCGACGCCGACGCCGCGGCGTCCCGGCTGCTCGACGGCCCGGAGGCGCCCGCCGTGCCGCCCGACCTGCGCCTCGTCACCCGGGGCGGGCGGGCCGGCACCGACGTCGTCGACGAGGTCGTCGCCCACCTCGGCGTCGCCCACCTGCACCACCTGGCCGACGACCCGCACGTGCCGCGCGACGCCGAACGGGGCCTGTTCCCGGGCACCGGCCGCGACGGCATCCGTCGCTGTGCGGATGCCGTGGTCGCGGCGGTCGACGCCCTCGCGGTGGCCTCGTGAGCGCGCGGGCCGGGCCGTTGGACGCCTCGGTGCAGCGCGCCATCCGGGCTGGTTCCCGCCCGTCGGCGGCCGCGATCGACGCGCTCGTGGCCGAGCACACCGGCACGCTCGGCGACGACGGCCGTGCCAGCGCGGCCCGGGGGATGCTCGAGCAGCTGGTCGGCCTCGGCCCGTTGGCGCAGGTGGCCACCGACCGGTCGGTCACCGACCTGCTCGTCAACGGCGACGGCACGGTGTGGGTCGACCGCGGGCGAGGCGTCGAGCGGTCCCCCGTACGGGTGCCGGCCGACGACCTGAGGCCGCTCGCCGTGCGACTCGCCGGGGTCGCGGGCCGGCGCCTCGACGACGCCCAGCCGTGGGTCGACGGGGTGCTGCCGGGTGGCGTGCGGCTGCACGCGGTGCTGCCGCCCCTGGCCGACGGCGGCCCGCACCTCAGCCTGCGCTTCGCGCGGCACCGCCCGGGCGGGGTCGACGCCCTCGAGCGGCTCACTGCCGTCACGCCCGACCTGGCGACCGTGCTGCGCGAGGTGGTCGCCGCCCGCACCTCGCTGGTGGTCACCGGCGGTACCGGCGCGGGGAAGACGACGGTGCTGGCGGCCCTGGTGGCCGAGTGCCCCGCCGACCAGCGGGTCGTGGTCGTCGAGGACGTCCGCGAGCTCGACCCGGCGCACCCGCACGTGGTGCGTCTGCAGGGCAGGGGGCCCAACGTCGAGGGTGTCGGAGGGGTCACCCTCGTCGACCTGGTGCGCCAGGCCCTGCGGATGCGGCCCGACCGGCTCGTGGTCGGCGAGGTGCGTGGCGCCGAGGTGCGCGAGCTGCTCGCCGCCCTCAACACCGGCCACGAGGGCGGGATGAGCACGCTGCACGCCAACGGGCCCGAGGAGGTGCCTGCGCGGTTCGAGGCACTCGGTGCACTCGCCGGGATGCCCCGCGATGCCGTGCACGCTCAGCTGCGTGAGGCGCTGCGGGTCGTCGTCCACGTCACCCGCCGCGGCGGGTCCAGGTGCGTCGACCGGGTCGGGGTGGTCGTGCCCGACCCGACCGACCCGCGAGTCGTGCGGGTCGTCGAGGCGGCGAGGGCCGGTGAGGGCGGCCTGGTCGCGGGCCCCGGGCGCGACCGGTTGGTGCGGCTGGTGCCGTCGCTCGCCACCGGGTGCCGCTGGGTCGGCGCGTGCTGACGGCGGCGCTGGTGGTGGCGCTGGCCTGCCTGCTGTGGCCGAGCCGGTGCACCGACGTCTCGAGTGGCCCGGCTCGCGGCGGTGGCCCGGCGCGTGGCCCGACCTCGGCCGGCGACCCTGCGCAGGACCCGACTCGGAGCGACCGTGGCGGCCCCGTGGTGGCGTGGGTGGCGCGGATCGCCCGCCGGGCCGGTCGCCGGTCACGGCGACGATCCGACGACCCCTGGGTGGCCGACTTCGCCGAAGTCGTCGCGGTCGGGCTCGACGCCGGCCTCGACCTGTCCGCGGCGGCGCTCGCCTCGGCTCGCTCCCCAGGGGTTCGGTCCCGGGCGCCGTGGCTGTCGGCACACCTGCAGGGGTCCGTCGACGACGGGCGACCCGTGACCACCGTGCTCGAGGGCGGCTGCGCGGTCGGCTCGGGCACCGGCCCGGAGGCCCGGCGCGACCTGGCCCTCCTCGTCGCCGCCTGGCGGTTGGCCGAGGAGGTGGGTGCCGCCGCCTCCGCGGTCACGACGTCGGCGGCCACGTCCGTGCGCGAGCGGCGGGCGGCGGTCGACCGCACTGCCGTCGTCGTCGCGGGCCCGCGTGCCTCCATGGTGCTGCTCTCCGCGCTGCCGCTGGCCGGCCCGGCGGCTGCGGTGGTCGTGGGGCTGCCGCCCGCGCGGTTGTACGACTCGGTGGGGTCCCGGGTGCTCGGCGTCGTCGGGCTGCTGCTGACCGCGGCGGGCTGGTGGTGGGCCCGACGGTTGCTCCGCAGGGCCCGCCGGCCGGGGCGAACGAACGGCGACCCGGCGTGAGTCCCGAGGTGCTGCTCGCGTCCGTGCTCGTGGCGCTGGCGACCCTGGTCTGGCCGGGCGCTGCCGACGTCGGGGCCGGGTCGGTGGGGCCGCCGGCTGAGCCGCCCGCAGGTTCGGCCACGGTCGACGAGGCAGCGGCGGCACTCGGCCTGGTGGCGGCCGCCCTGCGCAGCGGGGTCGGCGCGGTCGAGGCGTTGGAGGCGGTTGCGGCCGTCGACTCCGGCCCTGCGGGGCGCGAGCTCGCCGTGGTCGCGGCCGCCCACCGCTGGGGCGAGGCTCCCGACGAGGCGTGGGCTCACGTGGGGCCGGGCTGGGCCGCGGCACGGGTGGCCTGGCATGCGGCGCACGCCGCGGGGGCCGCCCCGGCGGGTCTGCTGACGGCCGCTGCGACGCGGATGCGCGCCGAGGAGTCCCGGCGGGTCGAGGCAGCGGTCCAGCGCGCGGGTGTGCTGCTGGTGCTGCCCCTCGGGGCGTGCTTCCTGCCCGGGTTCGTCGCCACCACGGTCGCCCCGGTGGTGCTGCACCTGCTCGGCGGGTTGGCGCCGTGACGGCTGGGTCGACGCCGCCGATCGGCCCTCGGGCCGTCGGGCGGCGGGGCTCGGGGGGATGGGCATTGGGCCGGAGCGGGCGGACGGCGGGCGGTCGTCGTCCACAGGCGGTCCCGCCGGGTGGTGGTCGTCCACAGCTCCGAGGTGGTGCTCGCGCCGGTGGTGAGCGTCGACGGACAGTGGTCGTGGGCGCGAGGGTCGCGTCCGGTGAGTGCAGGGGAGGTCACCATGACGGTGAGGGGTGCAGGCAGGTTTCGCAGGGTCCGAGAGGTTCCGGGGCGACTGCGCGCGGTGGGGGAGGAGGGGATGACCACGGCCGAGTACGCCGTGGGCACCATGGCCGCGGTGGCGTTCGCGGCGCTGCTGCTCGCCATCGTCCGGTCGGGCCCGGTGAAGAGCGCCCTGACCAAGGTCATCATGACCGCGCTCGGCACCGGGTCGTGAGGTCGGGGCGCCGGGCCCGGCCGAGACGCGGCACCAGCGGGCCGGGGGCTGCCACGGGCTCGAGGGCGCGTGGCACGACCGGGCCGGTGCCTCGCAGGGGCGAGCGGGGGGCGGCCACGGCCGAGTTGGCGGTGGCGCTCCCCAGCCTGGTCATCGTGCTCGCGGTGGCCCTGGGGGCGGTCGACCTCGGGCTGTCCCAGGTGCGGTGCGTCGACGCGGCCCGGCTGGGTGCC
>DASSQL010000469.1:0-3851 GCA_035702525.1 Ornithinibacter sp.
CCGGTGATCATCGGCGTCGGCATCGACGTGGTCGACGTCGAGCGCTTCGGCGCGACGCTCGCGCGCACCCCCGCGCTGCGGGAGCGGCTGTTCACCGCGGGCGAGCGTGACCTGCCGCTGAACTCGCTGGCCGCCCGGTTCGCGGCCAAGGAGGCCGTGGCCAAGGCGCTCGGCGCCCCGACCGGCATGCACTGGCACGACGCCGAGGTGCACCGCGGGGCAGACGGGCGCCCGCACCTGGAGGTGCGCGGCACCGTGCAGGCCCGGGTCGATGCCCTCGGCATCACCTCGCTGCACCTGTCCCTGTCCCACGACGCCGGCATCGCGTCGGCCGTCGTCGTCGCGGAAGGACCCGGAACGTGATCGAGGCCTGGTCGACGGATGCCGTCTACGCCGCCGAGGAGGCGCTCATGGCGACCCTCGACGACGGCGAGCTGATGGCCCGGGCCGTCGAGGGGCTCGCCGGTGTCGCGGCGGCGCGGCTCGAGGAGAGCGCTGGCGAGTCCGTCGCGGCCCTCGTCGGGCCCGGCAACAACGGCGCCGACGCGCTGTACGCCGTGGCGCGCCTCGCCGAGGCCGGCTGGAACGCGGTCGCGGTGCACCACGACCAGGTGCACGAGGGCGCCCGGGCGGCCGCCGAGGCGGCCGGCGTGGTGCTCACGACCGACCCGAGCGGGCTGGGGGAGGCCGACGTGGTGCTCGACGGCATCCTCGGCATCGGCGCGCGACCCGGACTGCCCGACTGGGCGGTCGGCTGGCTCGCGGCACTGTCCGAGACCGCCCACGTCATCGCCGTCGACCTGCCCTCGGGTCAGGACCCGATGGGTGGCGAGCTCGACCCCGACGGGGTCTTCGCCGACGAGACCGTGACCTTCTCGGTCGCCAAGCCGGTGCACCTGCTGCCGCCGACCGAGCAGGCCTGCGGGCTGCTGACCGTCGTCGACATCGGCCTCGAGGTCGACGAGGAGCCGGTCGTGCGCCGCCTCGACCACGACGACGTCGCCGCGCTCTGGCCGGTGCCCGTGGCCACCGACGACAAGTACTCGCGCGGTGTGCTCGGCATCGTGGCCGGTGGCGAGTCCTACTCCGGCGCTGCGGTGCTCAGCGTCACGGCCGCGGTCGAGGCGGGCTGCGGCATGGTGCGCTACGTCGGCACGCCGACCCCCACCGGTCTGGTCCGGTCCGCGGTGCCCGAGGCCGTGCACGGTGCCGGTCGGGTACAGGCCTGGGTCGTCGGGCCGGGTCTCGACGTCACCTCGAGGGCCGCGGGCACGAAGGCCCAGCTCGACGTGGCGCGTGAGGTGCTGGCAGGCGCGGAGCCGGTCGTCGTCGACGCCGGCGGCCTCGACCTCCTCGACGCCGACGTGCTGGCGGCCCGGTCGGATGCCGTCACCCTCCTCACCCCCCACGCGGGGGAGTGTGCTCGCCTGCTGACCCGCCTCGGCACGGGTGAGGTGAGCCGGGAGCAGGTAGAGGTCCGGCCGCTCGCCCACGGCCGCGCCCTCGCCGCACTCACCGATACCACCGTGCTGCTCAAGGGCGCGACCACCCTCGTCGTGCCGCCCGGCGGCGGGTCCACCGTCTGGTCGCAGTGCGACGCCCCACCCTGGCTGGCCACCGCCGGAGCGGGCGACGTGCTGGCCGGGCTGCTCGGCACGCTGCTGGCCGCCGGCCTGCCCGCCGACGTGGCGGGCGCCCTCGGCGCCCTGGTGCACGGCGTCGCCGCCGAGCAGGCCAACCCCGGCGGCCCGGTGCGCGCGCTCGCGGTCGCACACGGCATCCCGGCAGCGGTGGCCCACCTGCTGGGCCGCGCGGGCACCCCGGCGTCCTAGACTCGTCAGGCCCATGACCGTCACGCCCGCCTCCGCCCCCACACCCGCGCCCGCGGGCGCTTCGGCGTGGGTCGGCATCGACCTCGACGCCATCCGCGACAACGTGGCCGAGCTGGCGCGTCGAGCCGGGTCCGCGCAGGTGATGGCCGTCGTCAAGGGCGACGCCTACGGCCACGGCCTGGTGCCCTCGGCGCGTGCTGCGCTCGCCGGCGGTGCCACCTGGCTCGGGGTGGCCCAGCTCGCCGAGGCGCTCGACCTGCGTCGGGCCGGCGTCACCGCGCCGCTGCTCACCTGGCTCTTCCCGCCGGGCGGCGACGTGGGCGGTGCGATCGACGCCGACATCGAGGTCACCATCGGCAGCGGCTGGACCCTGGATGCCGTCGTCGCCGCGGCCCGTGAGCGTGGCCGGCCGGCCCGCGTGCAGGTCAAGGTCGACACCGGGCTCGGGCGCGGCGGCATCCTCACCGACTGGTCCGAGATGGTCGCCCGGGTCGCGACCGCGCAGGCCGAGGGCGCCATCGAGGTGACCGGCGTGTGGTCGCACTTCGCCTGGGCCGACGCGCCGCAGCACCCGACCGTGCGTGCCCAGCAGGTGCGCTTCGCCGAGGCGGCCGACGAGCTCGAGCGGGCGGGGGTGCACCCGGACCTGCGCCACCTCGCGAACTCCGCGGCGACGCTGACCAACCCGTCGGCGCACTTCGACATGGTGCGTCCCGGCCTGGCCGTCTACGGGCTCTCGCCGGTGCCCGACCTCGGCGACCCCGCCCACTTCGGGCTGCGCGAGGCGATGCGGGTCACCGCGCGGCTCACCCTGGTCAAGCGGGCCCGGGCCGGCCAGGGCGTCAGCTACGGCCACGAGTACGTCACCGACCGCGACACCGTGCTCGGCCTGGTGCCGATGGGCTACGCCGACGGCATCCCGAGGTCGGCCGGCGGGCGCGGCCCGGTGCTGGTCGGCGGGCAGCGGCTGCCGGTCGCCGGCCGGGTCTGCATGGACCAGTTCGTGGTCGACCTCGGCCCGGGGTTCGAGGGGGCTGCGGGCGACGAGGTCGTCGTGCTCGGCCGCTCCGTGGACGGCGAGCCCTCGGCGCAGGACTGGGCCGAGGCCGCGGGCACGATCAACTACGAGATCATCACCCGGATGGGGCCGCGGCTGCCGCGCGTGCTGCTCGGAGGGCAGGGCTGATGGCGCTCGGGCCGTTCGGCGTCGCGGCCAGCGTCGTCGGTGAGCGGGTCATGCGGGCGCGGGCGGGCTTCCGGTCGGTCGACGCGCCCGACGGCTGGGCGCACACGCCGACCGAGTCGCTGTGGGTCACCGCCGACGACGGCGTCGCGCTGCACGTCGAGATCGACGCGCCCGACCTGTCCAGCCTGAGCCGGCGCCACCTCGCCGGGCGCATGCCCACCGTCGTGCTCGTGCACGGCTTCAGCCTGTCGATGCAGGCCTGGGTGCTGCAGCGGCGCGCCCTGATCCACTCCGGTTTCCGGGTGGTGGCCTACGACCAGCGCGGGCACGGGAAGTCGGGCCAGCCGGCCCTCGAGAACTGCACCGTGGCCCAGCTCGGCCGCGACCTCGCCGCCGTCATGGACGCCACCTGCACCAGCGGTCCGGTGGTGCTCGTGGGGCACTCGATGGGCGGCATGACCGTGATGTCGTACGCCGGGCAGCACCCCGACATCGTGCGCGACCGGGTGCTCGCCGTGGCGCTGATCGCCACCAGCCCGGGCGGCGCCGAGATGACCGAGTTCGGCCTGGGCACCACGGTGGGCAGGGTGGTCGGCTCGTTCGGCCCGGGCGTGCTCACCCGGTTGTCGCGCCACGCAGGGCCGATCGGCACGCTGCGCAAGATGGGTCGTGGTGTGCAGGATGCCGTCGTCCAGCGGTGGGCCTTCGACTCCCCGGTGAGCGCCGACCTCGTGAAGCTCGTCGGCGACATGATCTTCTCGACCTCCTTCGACGTCATGGCGGCCTTCCTGCCCGACTTCGACTCGCTCGACATCAGCGCCGACCTCGCGCCG
>DASSQL010000470.1:0-3882 GCA_035702525.1 Ornithinibacter sp.
CTGCTCAGCTTCGGGGTGCTGCTCGGGCGGGCCGGGTGGCGCATCCGCTACCTCGGCCCCGACACCCCCATCCACTCGCTCGCGGCGGCGGCCCGGCTCACCCAGGCGGATGCCGTCGTGCTCGCCTGCCGCCGACCCTCCGGTTTCCGCGGGCACGCGTCGGCGCTGCGCCGGCTCAGCGAGGACCACCCGGTGTGGATCGCCGGACGGGGCGCGACCCCGCGGGTGCTCGAGGAGGTCGGCGTGCCGAACCTCGGCGGCGACCTGATCGCCGCGGTCGCCGGGCTCACCGCCACGGCGCGGGCCCGCCGGGCCGCGAACCCACGGGCCGGTGCCGCCCGGGCGGGCGAGCCATCCGCTGCCAGGGGTGGCGCCGAACCCACGGCATGACGCTGACCGACCCCCGCTCCCCGTCCCACGCCACCGGCGCCGACCCTCGTGGAGGTGGTGGTCGCCGCCCAGGTGGGCGGGCGTCATCCGGCGTGGCCCAGCGGGTCGAGCAGACCCTGCGGCCGCTGGTCGGCGGGCCGATGCCGGTGCGGCTGAGGGCCTGGGACGGCTCCGAGGCCGGCCCGGAGGGCGGCCCGCTCGTCGAGCTGCGCGACCCGCGGGCCCTGGCCCGGCTGCTGTGGCACCCGGGCGAGCTCGGGGCCGCTCAGGCCTACGTCACCGGTGAGCTCGAGGTGCACGGCGACGTGGGGGCCACCCTCGACCTGGTGCGGGCAACGGCGGCCGAGCGCGGGCTGGCGCCCTTGACCGCCCGCCGGCTGGCGAAGGCGCTCCCTGCCCTGACCCGGCTCGCGACGTCGACCGGGGCACTGGGTCGGCCGCCGGTGCCTCCCGCGACCCAGGCCGTGGTGCGGGGGCGGCTGCACTCGCTCGCGCGCGACCGGTCGGCGATCAGCCACCACTACGACCTGTCGAACGACTTCTACGCGTTCCTGCTCGACCCGCACCTCGCCTACTCGTGCGCCTGGTTCGCCGACGGCCCGGGCATGCCGCTCGAAGCCGCGCAGGCGGCGAAGCTCGACCTGGTCTGCCGCAAGGTCGGGCTCACGCCCGGCGCCAGGTTCCTCGACATCGGTTGCGGCTGGGGGTCGTTGTCGCTCTACGCCGCCGAGCACTTCGGTGCGCGGGTCACGGGGGTGACGATCGCGGCCGAGCAGAAGGCGTTCATCGACGCGCGGATCCGTGAGCGCGGGCTCGAGGGTCGGGTGGAGATCCTGCTGCAGGACTACCGCGACATCGACTCCGGCCCGTACGACGCCGTGGCCTCGCTGGAGATGGGCGAGCACGTCGGCGAGGGGAACTACCCGACCTACGCGGCCGTCGTGGCGCGTTCGGTGCGGCCGGGCGGGTACGCGCTCATCCAGCAGATGTCGCGCTCCGGGCCGCACCCGGGCGGCGGCCCGTTCATCGAGTCGTTCATCGCCCCCGACATGACGATGCGCCCGCTCGGCGAGACTCTCGGCCTGCTCGAGGGCGCCGGGCTCGAGGTGCGCGGGGTGCAGGCCCTGCGCGAGCACTACGTGTGGACCGTCGAGGCCTGGCTGGCGACCCTGGAGTCGCAGTGGGAGCGGGCGGTCGAGCTGATCGGCGAGGAGGCGGCGCGGGTGTGGCGGCTCTACCTCGTCGGCGGGGCGCAGGCGTTCCGGGACGGCCGGATGGGCGTGGACCAGGTGCTCCTGCGCCGCCCTGGTGGCTCGGCCGCGGTGCACGACCCGGTGACGTTCCCGGGCTCCGGACCGGCCTCCGGACCGGGACGCGGACCGGCGACGGGCCCGGGATCCGGACCGGAGCGGTGATGCTCGCGACCCTCGGAGCCGTCGTCGCGGCATCCCTCGTCACGGCGGCGGTCGCGATGGTGGTGACCGCGCTCGTGGCCCGGCGACGCGGCACGGTGAGCGTCGTCGACATCACCTGGGGGCTGCTGTTCGTCGCGATCGGGTGGGTGTCGTTCCTCGTGGGCACCGGGTCGGGGCGCTCACTGCTGCTGGCGGTGCTCGTGACGGTGTGGGGCGGGCGGCTGGCCTGGCACATCCGACGGCGGGCCCTCGGGACGGGCGAGGACCCGCGCTACGAGGCGCTGCTCGCGGGTGCACCGCCCGGGAAGCGGTTCGGCTACGCCGTGCGCAAGGTGTTCGTGGTGCAGGGGCTGGCGGCGTGGTTCGTGTCGCTGCCGCTGCAGGTGGCGGCGGCGACCGACCGGCCGCTGGGCTGGATCGCGGCGGCCGGGGTGGTCGTGTGGCTGGTCGGCGTGGTCTTCGAGGGCGTCGGTGACGCTCAGCTGGCCGCGTTCAAGCGGGACCCCGCGAACCGCGGCGGCGTGATGGACGGGGGGCTGTGGGCGTGGACCCGGCACCCGAACTACTTCGGCGACGCGGCCGTGTGGTGGGGTCTGTGGCTGGTCGCGGCCGAGGCCTGGCCCGGGGTGCTCACCGTGCTCTCCCCGGTGGTGATGACGTACTTCCTGGCCTTCGCGACCGGGGCCCGGCTGCTCGAGTCGCAGATGGAGAAGCGCCCGGGCTACCCCGAGTACATGGAGCGCACCAGCATGTTCTTCCCCCGCCCGCCCCGCCGGTCGTAGGCGCGGCGGGCGCGGCGCGGCCGCCCGAGCGCTCTCCGAAGAAGTGCGTTCGCGCCCTATTGGATGCTCGCCCACAGGACGCAACTTTGGAAGTTGCTCACTGACAGGGAGCATCCAACAAGGGCGTGAAACAGGTTCTCCGGGGCGGCTCGGAGCCACCCCCCGCGCCGCGCCCGCGTCAGCCCGCGACCTGCGACAACGCGTGGATGCCGAGCCCGGCCAGCGCCCCCACGATCGTGCCGTTGATCCGGATGAACTGCAGGTCGCGACCCACGTGCAGCTCGATGCGCTCGGCCGCCTCCTGGCCGTCCCACCGGTCGACCGTCACCGAGATCACCTCGGCCAGCTCGCTGCCGTAGGTGTTGACGAAGAACGACACCACCTCGCCGAGCCGCGCCTCGAGCCGCCCGCGCCACACCTCGTCCTCGACCAGGTGCCGCCCGAGGTGCTCGAGCAGCTCGTCGCCGCGGGTGTGGAAGTACGAGCTCTCGTCGTCCATGGCGGTCGTGAGGGCGGTCTTGAACGAGGTCCACAGGCCGACCGCGGTCTCGGGCACCTGGGGGTGGGTGAGCAGCCGCTCCTTGAGCGCCTCGGCGCTGGCCATCACCTCCGGGTCGGTCTGCAGGTCGGACGCCAGCCGCCGCAGCAGGTCGTCCAGCGCCTGCCGCGCCGGGTGCCGCGGGTCGTCGTGGATGTCCTGCAGCCAGGCGAGCACCTGCTGGTAGGTCCACCCGATCACCTTGTCGTCGACCCACGGCGGCGACCACCACGGCGCCCGCTCGCCCAGCACCGCCGCGTAGGTACCGGGGTTCTCGGCGAGGTAGGCGCGCAGCTGCTCCAGGCCGAGGTCGACCAGCCCGTGGTGGGTCTTCTCGTCGACGATCCCCTCGAGCAGCGTCCCGGCGATCGGGGCGACCGGCTCCTGCACCAGCCGCGGCACCAGGAAGTCCTCGACCATCGCCCGCACCTCGTCGTCGCTCATCCGCCCCAGCCCGGCGCGAGCGACCCGCACCACCTCGGTGCGCACCCGGTGCCGGTGCTTCGGCATCCCCAGCCACAACCCGACCCGCTCCCCGACCCGCGCCGCCGCCAGCCGGTCCCGGGCGATCTCCTCGGTGAGGAAGTTCTCGGTCACGAACTCCTGCAGGTTCCGGCCGATCTCGTTCTTGCGCTTGGGGATGATCGCCGTGTGCGGCACCGGCAGCCCGAGCGGGTGCCGGAACAGCGCGGTCACGGCGAACCAGTCGGCCAGGGCGCCGACCATCGCGGCCTCCGCCGCCGTGTTGACGTACCCC
>DASSQL010000471.1:0-3104 GCA_035702525.1 Ornithinibacter sp.
GTTCACCTCCTCCAGGCGGGTCCTCAGTCGGGTCAGTCCCCGTCTGACATGGCTCTTGACGGTGCCGAGCGGCAGGTCGAGCCGCTCGGCGATCTGTTCGTGGGTCAGGTCCTCGATGAACGCCATCCGTACCACGGTGCCACGCGGCTCCCCGAGCCTGCCGAGCTCGTCGTGGAGAACCAGGCGGGCCGCCAGCTGGTCGTCGGGGGGTGCCGCGTGCTCCAGTGGGAGCTCGTGGGCGGCGACGGCGGCGGCATCCCTGGCCTGGCGCGCCCGCTTCGCGTGCATGTCGGCGACGGTGTGCCGGGTGATGCCCACCAGCCAGCCGGCGACCGACCCGCGCTCGGGCCGCAGCGTGTGCCGGCTGCGCCACGCCGCGACGAAGACCTGTTGAGTGACGTCCTCGGCGTCGTGGTGGTTGCCGAGCGAGCGCAGGGCGAGGGTGTGCACCAGGGCGGACCACTCGCGGTAGGCCTCGGCGAGTGCGTCGCGGGACCCGTCGCGCAGCCGCAGGGCGAGGTCGTCGACGCCGACCTGCTCACCGGTGCTCACCTGCTCCACGATAGGTGGCCGCCCTTCCTTCGCGCTCCCCGCCCGGCTGGTGTCCTCGATCGCGCCGGCACGACCGAGCGGGGCGGCCGCCGCGAGGGCGGCCACCCCGTGCCCGGTCGTGAGCAGAACCACGGCGCGCGTGACCCGCGCTCAGAGGTCGAGCGGCCGAAGGACGAAGACGATGCCGTGCGCGACCTGCTTGTTGCCCTTGTTGATGTCCAGGGCCCGCGGGTTCAGGAACGGGTTCACGTCGTTCTTGTCCTGGTCGCGCAGCTCGATGATCGGCAGGTAACGGTTGTAGACCCGCACCGAGAACGTCCCGCCCTGGGCGGTCGTCAGCACCGCGCCATTGGCCTTGACGGCCGCCGCCTTCGTGATGGCCGCACCCGGGACCACGTGGTAGAGCAGCACCTGCTCGATGGCGTCGACCCCGGCGGCGGCCACCAGTGCGTCGAAGGTCTTCTCCTCGGTCGTCGGCCACTTCTTCGTGAGGTCGTAGGCGAGCACCTGGAAGGCCCGGTCGTTCGGGATGAAGGCGGTCAACGGCACGGTGCCGTCGGTGAGCAGGCCCACCGGGCTCGCGGGCTTCGCGGCGAGCACCGCGAGCACGGCCTCGGTGACGATGTCGTAGTCGTACCAGTTCCGGTCGAAGCGGTTGCCGTCCGAGGTGAGCACGGCGGCGAGGCTGCGGGTGCCGGGGGCCGTGCCGCTCGCGGTGGCGGCCGGGGCTGCGGCGACGGCGGCCGTGGCGGCCAGGCCGAGGGTGGTGGCGATGACGCCGAGGCGACGGAGGTTCATCGGGCGGTCCTCTCTCGTGGGGTGCGACCGCGACGCTGCGGCCTCACCACCTACTTCCTCCCGGCACCCCGGCGTGGATGCACCAGGGCGGGAGAACTTCACGGCGCGGTCGTGGACCTCGGGTCGGTGAGCCGCCAGTAGCCCACGGCCAGGCTGGCCGCGACCGTGAGCCAGCCGGCGTACGGCACCAGCGCCCAGCCACCCCAGGGCAGCAGCCGGTGGGTCAGCAGCACCAGTGCCCAGGTGAGCACCGTCGCCGCGCCGAGCAGCCCGGCCGCCAGCCCGAGGTCGTGGCGCCGGTAGAAGGCGTGCGCCCAACCGAGCGCCAGGGCCACCGACGCGGTGAGCAGCACCAGCCAGCGCAGCCCGTCGCGCGGCGGGCACTCCAGGGCAACCGCGAGGCCGACGACCGCGAGGGCACCGAAGTTCAGCGGCCAGATGACGCCGAACACGAGGTCCGGCGGCTGCCAGCGCGGGCGCGGGAGCGAGCGGTACCAGTCGGACTCCGCGGAGGTCCACCGGGCCGCGAGGGTCGCGTACCCGACCACGACGACGAGCACGCCGACCGCGATGGCGACCCGCGCCACCGTCACCGGGCGCCCACCCCCACCGGGGTGCCCTCGACGTCGTCGGCCCCGGCCGGTCGGGCGGCGGTGCCGACCCGGCGCGGCCACCAGAAGCGGTCGCCGAGGATGAGCGCGAGGGCCGGGACCAGCACGGTGCGCACGACGAGGGTGTCGAGCAGCACGCCGACGCAGATGACCACGCCGAGCTGGGCCAGCACCACCAGCGGCAGCACCCCGAGCACCGCGAAGACGGCGGCCAGCAGGATGCCGGCGCTCGTGATGACGCCGCCGGTGGCGGCGAGCGCGCGCAGCATCCCCTGGTTGGCCCCGTGCCCGCGGGCCTCCTCGGCGGCTCGGGTCACCAGGAAGATGTTGTAGTCGACGCCGAGCGCGACCAGGAACACGAACGCGAGCAGCGGCACCCCGTCGTCGAGCTTCTCGAAGCCGAGCACCTGGGTGAAGATCACCCACGACAGGCCCAGGCTGGCGAGGTAGGTCGCGACCACCGTGGCGACGAGCACCACCGGGGCGACGACCGAGCGGAGCAGGGCGCCGAGGGCGACCAGTACCAGCAGCAGGATGGTCGGCAGGATCACCTGCAGGTCGCGGCGGTGGGCGTCCGAGGCGTCGAGGGCCACGGCCTCGGTGCCGCCCACGTGCGTGTCGGGGGTGTCGGCGACGGCGTCGCGCAGGGCCACGACGGTGTCGGAGGCGGCGTCCGAGCCGGGCTGCGCGTCGATGACGGCGTCGACCTGGGTGACGCCGTTGCCGCTGGCGGCCACGCGCACCGCGCTGACGCCCTCGACCTCGCGGACCGTGGCCGCGACGGCGTCACCGTCGCCGCGGGTCATGACGTAGGCCGGGTCGGCGGCGCCGGCCGGGAACGACTGCGCCAACCGCTCGCTCGCCGCGATGGCCTCGGGCTTCTGCAGGAACTGGTCGGCCTCGTCCAGTCCGGTCTGGATCTGGGTGATGCCGCCCGCCATGACGCCGAGCACGATGACCGTGACCGTGACGAAGCCGGCGGGGCGCTTCGCGACGGCGTCCCCGACCCGACGCCAGAACGAGTGGCCGTCGGCCAGGCCGGTCTCGCCGACGTGCGGCACCTTCGGCCAGAAGATCCAGCGGCCGAAGACGACCAGGGCGGCGGGGAGCACGACGAGCGCGAAGGTCGCGGCCACGACGACG
>DASSQL010000472.1:0-2501 GCA_035702525.1 Ornithinibacter sp.
GGGCTCGCCGACGTCGGCTGGAACTCGCTGTACTGGAACAACCACGACCAGCCCCGCGCGGTCACCCGGTTCGGCGACGACTCCCCCGAGCACCGGGTGGCCTCGGCGAAGACGCTCGGCACCGTGCTGCACCTGCACCGCGGCACGCCGTACGTCTACCAGGGCGAGGAGCTGGGGATGACGAACGCGCCCTTCGCGTCGATCGACGAGTACCGCGACATCGAGTCACTCCGCCACCACGAGCAGGCCCTGCTGTCCGGGGCACTGCCCGAGACGGTGCTGGCCGCCCTCGCGCTCAAGGGGCGCGACAACGCGCGCACCCCGATGCAGTGGGATGCCGGGCCGCACGGTGGCTTCACGACCGGCACCCCGTGGCTGCCCGTGAACCCCAACCACAGCGAGATCAATGCCGTTGCGGCGCAGGCCGACCCGGCATCCGTGTTCAACCACTACCGCGCCCTGATCGCCCTCCGCCACGACAACCCCCTCGTCGTCGACGGCCGGTTCGAGCTGCTGCTGCCCGATCACCCGCAGCTGTGGGTGATCGTGCGCCAGGGCGACACCGGTCGGCTGGTCGTGCTCGCCAACTGCTCGTCGCACCCCGTCACCGCGGATGCCGCCGACCTCCCCGACCTCGCGGGCGCCGCGGTGCTGCTGGCCACGCACCCGGGGCGCGAGGGCCTCGACCTGCTGCCGTGGGAGTCCCGCGTCTACGAGTCGGCTGCTCCGGCAACCCGCTGAGCACCCAACTCGCACAGGCCCACAGGACCGTCCCGAGGTGTACCGTCGCCGGTGGCCGACCGGCCCCCACCCGACGAAGGCGAGGCCACCGTGAAGCAGTCCCGGACGAGACCAGCCATGGCCCTCGCGATCGGCGCGTCGCTCGCCGCCACCCTCGTGGCGGCCTCCCCCGCGTCCGCGACGAAGCCCGGCAGCGGCAGCACGACGGGCACGGGCAGCGTCTTCATGGTCAACCCGGTGCAGTCGTCCGGCAACCAGGGGCTGACCGACCAGAACGACTCGGCCGCCGCCGTCCCGCTCAGCCAGTACGCCACCGTGGCGCTGCGCAACCTCGACGGCTCGGGCCGCCTCGTCGGCTCCTGGGCCAACGTGCGCGGCAACACCGGCCCGGCCGCCTACAGCACCACGAACACCTTCAGCTACCTGCGCGACGACGACCGGTTCGAGCAGGTGATGGCCTACTTCTGGGTCAACCAGGCCCAGGAGTACCTGCAGTCGCTCGGCTTCGGCCGCACGCTGCGCCCGGTCAACATGGAGAGCCAGGACGTGCGCATCGACCAGTACGGGGTCGACAACTCGTTCTCCTGGGACAAGCACGACTACCTGCGCTTCGGCAAGGGCGGGGTCGACGACGCGGAGGACGCCGAGGTGATCGTGCACGAGTACGGTCACGCGGTGCACGACGCCCAGGTGCCCGGCTTCGGAACCAGTGAGGAGGCCGGCTCGATCGGCGAGTCGTTCGGCGACTACCTCGCGGTGTCGGTCGGGCTCGCGGCCGCCGCGCAGTACGGCTGGCCGGTGAAGGCCGAGCAGGCGTGCCCGATGGACTGGGACGCCACGTCGTACACCTCCGCACCGCACTGCATCCGCCGCTTCGACACCGGCCTCACGGTGGCCGACAAGAAGGGCGAGGTGCACTTCGACGGCCAGATCTGGAGCCAGGCGCTCTGGGAGATCCGCCAGGGCTACCCCGGCCTGGGCTTCACCACCGCCGACTGGGACCGCACGCTCGTCGACAGCCAGTTCGACTACGCGCCCGACACCTCGTTCTCGGCCGCGGCGAAGGCGACGTACGTCAAGGCCCTGGCGAACCAGGGCGCGGCAGCGGCGGCGCTGGTCAAGGCCAGGTTCGCCGCCCGCGGCATCACCTTCTGACCCCTCCACGCGGTCGAGAGTGGAGAACACGCCGCGTGGCCCGTCGGGCTCGCGGCGTGTTCCCTACTCTCGACCCGGGAAGGTGGCGCACATCGCCGCGGTGAGCGCCGCCGGGTCGACCGGCTCGCCCCGCGCCGCGCGAGCCCCGACGGCCAGCCCGAGGATGTAGGACCCGACCGGGGCCATCGGCCGGGCGACGTCGTGGGCGATGTCGCGGGTCAGGGCGTGGATGCCGGTCACGTCGACCGCGCCCGGGTCGACGTCGAGCGCGGCGCACGCGTCGTGGATCCAGTCGTGCCACTGCTGCTCGGCGGCGGCGAGGTCGGTCATCGTTTCCTCCTCGGACCGGTAGGTCGGCGTCGAGGTCCCACGACGCGCTGGAGCCCCGGCGCTGTCGTCAGCGTGTCGCGGGATGTCGACGGGCGCGTACGGGTCACTTCTTGCTCAGCTCGGGCTTCTCCCAACCCCGCTGGGGGGCCCGGTTGCCCGAGCCGCGGCCGGGCCGCTCGTCCTTCGAGCGGTAGACCAGGTAGGGGCGCGTGAGGTACCCGATCGGAGCCGAGAACACGTGCACCAGCCGGGTGAAGGGCCACATCGCGAAGAGC
>DASSQL010000473.1:0-2828 GCA_035702525.1 Ornithinibacter sp.
GCGCGAGCTGCGCAGGTCGTTCGCGACGACCACCGCCGTCGACGGCGCGAGCTGGGCGGCCTCCGCGGGCACGGTCACCGCGCTGCTCGGCCCGAACGGGGCCGGCAAGACCACGACGGTGGAGTGCCTCGAGGGGCTGCAGCGGCCGGATGCCGGTTCGGTGCAGGTGCTCGGCGTCGACCCCTGGCGCTCGGGGCCGGAACACCGCGCCCGGGTCGGCGTCATGCTCCAGGAGGGCGGGCTGCCGACGACCAGCCGGCCGCTGCCGCTGCTGCGCCACCTCGCCGCCCTGTACGCCGAGCCCGCGCCCCTGGACGAGCTCGTCGCGCGGCTCGGGATCTCCTCGTTCGAGCGCACGACGGTGCGCCGGATGAGTGGGGGTCAGCGCCAGCGGGTGGCCCTCGCGGCAGCGCTGCTCCCCCGCCCCGACGTGCTGTTCCTCGACGAGCCGACCGCCGGGCTCGACCCGCACGCGCGGCTCGAGGTGTGGGACCTGGTGCGGGCCGAGGCCGACCGCGGGGCCTGCGTCGTCGTGACGACGCACTCGTTCGAGGAGGCCGAGCGGCTGGCCGACCGCGTCGTCATCATGGCGGCCGGCCGGGTCGTGGCCGACGGCACCCTCGACGAGGTGCGCGGCGGCCGGTCCCTCGAGGACGTCTACTTCGCGCTGACCACAAGGAGCACCCGGTGAGCACCGCGGCACCCGCGCGAGCCCGCGTGCTGGCCCGGGCCGGGTTCGAGACCCGCGCCCTGCTGGCCAACGGCGAGCAGCTGCTCGTGTCGGTGCTGCTGCCCGCCCTCGCCCTCGTCGGCCTCACGGTGGCGTCCGTGCCCGACCTCGGGCCCGGCCCGCGCGCCGACCTCGCCACCGCCGGCGCCCTCGCCCTGGCCGTGGTCTCGACCGCCTTCACCGGCCAGGCCATCTCGACCGGCTTCGACCGCCGGGCCGGGGTGCTGCGCCTGCTCGGCACCACACCCCTCGGGCGTGGTGGGCTGCTGGCGGCCAAGGGCGTCGCGGTGCTGTCGGTGCTGGCGGTGCAGGTCGTCGTGCTGGGTGCGCTGGGAGTGGCGCTCGGCGCCCGACCGGAGGCCGGCGGCATCCTGCCGACGCTCGTGAGCCTCCTGCTCGGCAGCGCCGCCTTCGTGGCCCTGGCCCTGCTGCTGGCCGGCACGCTGCGCGCCGAGGCGGTGCTCGCCGTGGCGAACCTGGTCTGGGTGCTGCTGCTCGGCCTCGGCGTGCTCGTGCCGACCGACCGGCTGCCCGGCGCCCTCGCGACGGTCGCGGCGCTGCTGCCCTCCGGTGCGCTCGGCGACGCGGTGCGGCTGTCGTTCGTCGAGGGGGCGTGGCCGTGGTCGCAGTGGGCGGTGCTCGTCGGGTGGGCCGTGGTCGGTGGGCTGCTGACCCGCCGGTTCTTCCGCTGGGGCGACTGACCGACCGGGTCCGGCCCGCGTCCGGGGCCGCCGTAACCTTGTGCCGTGACGAGCACGAGCACCACCTCCACCGCCCCGCCGGCGGGCCCGCGCGGCGGCTCCCGCTGGCTGGGCCCGATCCTCCTCGCCAACCTCGTGGCGGAGGTCGGCATCGTCGTGACCGGTGGGCTGGTGCGGGTCACCGGCAGCGGTCTCGGCTGCCCGACCTGGCCCGAGTGCACCGACGGCTCGATCACCCCGACCATCGAACAGCCCGAGGGCTTCCACAAGTACATCGAGTTCGGCAACCGCACCCTCACCAGCGTGCTCGTGGTGCTGGCCCTGGCGAGCGTGGTAGCCGTGTTCCTGTGGGCCGCGCGCCGGCCGATGAAGGTCGCCGCCCTGGTCGTGCTCGGCGGCGTCGTCGTGCAGGCCGTGCTCGGCGGCATCACCGTGCTGGTCGGCCTGAACCCGGCCGTCGTGGCCGCTCACTTCCTGCTCTCGATGGGCCTGGTCGCGGCGTCGTCCTACCTCTGGTTCGCCCGCCACGAGGCGGCCGGGCCGCCGCACCCGCTCGTCCCGCCGCTGGTGTCGCGGCTCGGCTGGGTCACCGTCGCCGCCGGCGCGGCCGTGCTGACCCTCGGCACCGTGGTCACCGGCTCCGGCCCGCACTCGGGCGACGCCGACGAGCCGAACCGGTTCGGGTTCGACCCGCGCACGGTCTCCTGGCTGCACGCCGACCTCGTCATGATCTTCATCGGGCTGGTCGTCGCCACCTGGCTCGCCGCCCGGCTGACCGCGGCCGAGGGCGAGCGCCGGCCGGCGCGGGCCTGGCTGGTCGTGCTCGCCGTCTCGCTGGCCCAGGGCCTGATCGGCTACGTGCAGTACTTCACCGACCTGCCCGAGGCGCTGGTCATCGCGCACATGCTGGGGGCCAGCCTGCTCGTGGTGGCCCTGACCAACGGCATCCTCGCCCTGCGCCGCCGCGACGCTCTGGGCTCGCCGGAGCCGGTCGCGACCGCCTAGCGTCCGCTCACTCGTCGAGCAGGCCCGCGGTGCGGGCCAGCGCCACGGCCTCGCCCCGGGATGCCGCGCCGAGCTTGGCGAGGATGTTGGAGACGTGCACGCTCGCGGTCTTCGTGCTGATGAACAGGGCCCGGCCGATCTCGCCGTTCGAGCGGCCCTCGGCGAGCAGCCCGAGCACCTCGGCCTCGCGGGCGGTCAGCGTGGACGGTGCCGTGCGCGGCACGTGCCGGGGGGCCAGGTGGTCGAGGGCGGCCAGCAGGGGCGCAGCCCCGAGCCGGGTGGCGGTCTCGCGCGCGGCGGCGACGACGCGGTCGGCACCGGGGTCGCCTGCCGCGAGCAGCACCTCCGCCAGCCTCGTGCGGGCGCGCGCCACCTCGTAGGCCTCGCCGTGC
>DASSQL010000474.1:0-5057 GCA_035702525.1 Ornithinibacter sp.
GCTCGCGTGGACGATGCTGAAGTCGGTGCCGGTCAAGGCGAACATCCGCCAGCAGTTCGACATCTTCCGCAACCAGGACACCTGGTGGATGACGATCCTCTACATCATGACCTTCGGCACGTTCTCGGGCCTCGCCGCCCAGTTCGGCCTGCTGATGGCCAACCTCTACGGCAGCGGCAACACCGAGATCGTCCACGGGTCCGGCGCGTCGGCCACCGTCCTCATCGCCGGCTACGCCGTCCCGGATGCCGTGAAGTACGTGTTCCTCGGTCCACTCATCGGGGCGGCCGCGCGGGTCGTGTTCGCCCCGCTGACCGACCGCACCGGTGGCGCCGTCTGGACCCTCGTGTCCGGTATCGGCATCGTCGTGGCGATCGCCTACACGATCCCCGCGCTCACCCCGGACACCAGCTCCGCGGCCGCCCTCGACGCCGGCTTCCACCAGTTCCTCTACGGGATGCTCGCCATCTTCCTCTTTGCCGGCATCGGCAACGCGTCGACCTTCAAGCAGATGCCGATGATCTTCGAGCGCCGCCAGGCCGGTGGCGTCATCGGGTGGACGGCGGCCATCGCGGCCTTCGGACCGTTCTTCTTCGGCGTCGGCGTGACCACCCTGGGCCCGGTGGCCTTCTACTCGATCGGCATCGTCTGGGCCGTCATGTGCGTCGGCATCACCTGGTGGCGCTACGCCCGACCGGGTGCCCCCAAGCCCGGCTGACCCTCGTGCCCGCGGCACCCCGCCGGGGTACGCCGCCACCTACCGCGCAGTAGTCGCTGTGATCGCAGCGAGTACTGCGCGGTAGCTCGCGCTGAACCATTTCGGGTGGGGCGGGGTCAGGCGGGGTCGGGGCGGCCCTCGACGTCGTGGAGGTCGGCGAGGTCGGCCGGGGTGTCGACGTCGCGGCCGGCCGGTCCGGTGACCCGCAGCTCGACGTGGGGCACCTCGAGCAGCAGCTTCGCGGGGCGGTTCGCCGCCGGGATGGGCAGCGCCGCACGCACCGCCGACGTGCGGTACGCGGCGAGCAGCGGGTTGGCGAACCCGGCGTCGTCGGTCGCCACCACCCCGCCGACCTCCGGGGGTGCGGTGCGCATGGCCGCCACCAGCCGTTCCAGGGCGGGCCCGGCGTACGGCATGTCGCCGGCCACCACCGCCACCAGCCGGGTGTGCACGCGCAGCACCCCGGCGGCGACCCCCGCCAGCGGCCCCCCACCGGCCGGCTTCTCGCGGGTCCAGGTGACCGGTCGACCGCAGTCGCGCGGCGGGCCGACGACGACCACGGGCCAGCTCGGGGGCAGCGACCCGACGACGGTCGCGAGCACGGTCGACCCGTGCAACCGCGCGCCGAGCTTGTCGGCCCCGAACCGCCGCGAGGTACCGCCGGCCAGCACCACGACGGTGACGTCGGCAGCTGCGGATGCCGGCCGCCCACCAGGGCCCGTGGCGGGGTCCGCCGTGCGAGCCCCGTTCGTCGCGTCGGGGTGGTCGTCGGTCATCGCACCAGTGTGGGGGGCAGGGTGAGCTCGCAGGCCCCGGGGCGCGAGAACGGCGCGAGCCGCAGGCCGTCCGAGGGCTCGTGGTGCGCCTCGAGGGCACCGGCCACGAGCCCGAGGTGCACCTGGCAGACCACCTCTGGGTGACGGCGCGCCGCATCGAGCAGCGGACAGGTGCGCAGCAGCACGGTCGTGCCCGATCCGCCCCCGGCCTCTGGTTCGGCGTCGGGCGAGAACCCGAGCCGGTCGAGCAACCCGACGACCTGCTCGCCGACCGCCCCACCAGCAGGTTCATCGGCGGCGTGGCGTGCGGCCAACCCTGCGCCCCAGGCCCTTCCGATCGCCCGGGCGTCGGCGCCCGGGTCGCCGTCGCGCTCGGCGAGCCGCTGCGAGAACGCCGCCGCCAGTGCCACGTACTCCTCGGCGGCCCCGCCACCCGGGGTCGGGGAAGCGGCGTCACGACCGGCACGCGTCAGGGCGTACCGCGCGGCAGGGCGACCCCGGCCCCCTTCCGGCGGCGCGTGCTGCTCGAGCACCAACCCGGCGGCGACGAGCACGCGCAGGTGGTGGCGCGTCGTGTTCGGGTGCCCACCGACGGTCGCGACGAGGTCGCCGACGCTGGGCGGCGAGGACGTCGGGCGCCGGGCGATGACCTGCAGCAGGCGCCGGCGTGAGGGATCGGTCACGTCGAGGGCCGGATCGCCCGACACCGGGGTCGGGGCCGGCCCGAGCGGTGCTATCTTTTTCACAACCCCATTGTAGTAAATACTCACTCCGGAGGCCACCATGGACACACCCACCACCTTCCCCCTCACCGAGGTCACCGGCCACACCGCCGGCTCGGCCGGCAGCTGCGGGTGCGGTGAGGCCGCCGGCGACGCCCCCGAGCTCGACGTTCGGGTCATCCCCCACGCCATCCGTCACGCGAGCGTGTTCGGCGCCTGGTCGGTGATCCCGCAGGGCGGTTCGCTCGTGCTGGTCGCCCCGCACGACCCCAAGCCGCTGCTCGCCCAGCTCGCCGACCTCGGCCCGATCACGGTGACCTACCTCGACGAGGGCCCGGACGCCTGGCGCCTGCGGATCACCCGCGGCTGACCGGCGAGCGAGGACGAGGACCGGCCGTGTGCTCCTACTGCGGGTGCGAGAGCGTCGACGTCATCGGGCGCTTCATGCGCGAGCACGTCGAGATCATCAACGCCACGGGTGACCTGCGACGGGCCACCGAGGGGCGCGACGCCGCCACGGTGAGCACCGCCGTCGACACGGTGCGTGCCCTCCTCGAGCCCCACGCCGAGGCGGAGGAGTCCGGCCTCTTCGCGGTACTGGCCGAGGACGCCGAGTTCACCGAGCACGTGCACGGCCTGTGCCGCGAGCACACCGTGCTGCACCAGCTCCTCGACCGGGTCGCCGCCGGCTCGTACGCCCTCTTCCCGGTCCTCGAGAAGATGCTGCGCGCCCACATCGACCGCGAGGAGAACGGGCTCTTCCCCGCCGCCGCGATCGCCTTCGCCGGGCTCGAGTGGGAGCGCGTGACCGCGCTGACACCCGGACCGGAGCCGGCCCGCGCATGAGGAGTCGAGCCCAGGAGCCTCCCGTGAACGCGCCCACCCCGCCGGCATCCCGCCGCACCTGGCCGTTGCGTGACCGCCCGGGCCTGGTCTGGCTCGGCCTCGCCGCCGCGCTCACCCTCGTGCACCGCTGGGTGCCCGGCTCGGACTGGCTCCTCGTGCACCTGGTGCTGCTCGGCGCGCTCACCCACTCCGCGATGGTGTGGAGCACCCACTTCACCCAGGCCCTGCTCAAGACCCCTGCCGAGATCGACGACCGCAACCAACAGAACCGCCGCATCACACTGCTCATCGCGGGGGTCACCGCGGTGCTGGTCGGGGTGCCCACCGGCGTCTGGCCGCTCACCGTGGCGGGCGCGACGGCGGTGTCGGGCGCGGTGCTGTGGCACGGCATCCAGCTGTGGCGCCGGCTGCGGCGTGCGCTGCCGGGGCGGTTCAGGGTCACCGTCCGCTACTACCTCGCCGCGGCCGCGTGCATCCCGGTCGGCGCGACCCTCGGCGCCTGGCTGGCGCGCGGCCTGGACGACGAGCGGCACGGGCAGGTGCTCGTCGCGCACTCGATGGTGATGGTGCTCGGCTGGGTCGGGCTCACCGTCACCGGCACGCTGGTCACCCTGTGGCCGACGATGTTGCGCACCCGGATGGACGACCGCGCCGAACGCCTTGCCCGGCAGGCCCTTCCGGTGCTGGTCGCCGCGATCGCGGTGCTCGCGACCGGGGCGACGCTGGGCTCTCGCCCGGCGGCCCTGGCCGGGCTGGTCGGGTACGCCGCCGGCCTGGCCTGGTGGGGGCGCGCCCTGGTCGGGCCCGCGCGACAGGCCCCGCCGAAGGTGTTCGCGACCTGGTCGGTCACCGCCGCCCTCGGGTGGTGGGTCGTCGCGCTGCTCCTCGTCGGATGGCGACTGGTGACCAGCCCGTCGTGGGCCGCGCTGGCCGACGGCTACGGTGCCGTCGCCGCGGTGGTCGTGGTGGGCTTCGCCGCGCAGCTGCTCTTCGGCGCGCTGTCCCACCTGATCCCGTCGGTGCTCGGAGGGGGCCCGTCCGTGGTGCGCGCGGCCTCGGCGTGGCTCGACCGCGGTGCGCTGTGGCGGGTCACCGTCGTCAACCTGGGCCTGCTCGTCTGCCTGCTCCCCGCCCCGAGCGCCGTGCGCGTCGCGGTGTCGGTGCTCGTACTGGGCGCGCTGGTCGCCTTCCTCCCCCTGCTGCTGCGCTCGATCAGGGCCGCCGTCGCCGCCCGGCGCGCCCTGCTGACCTCTGTGGCCGACGCCACCGAGCGGGGGGTGCGGCCCACCCCGCCCACGCCGGTCGAGGCGCCCCGCGCCCGGTCGGGCGCGCAGCTGCTCACGGCCGTGGCGAGCCTCGCCCTCGTCGTGACCCTCGGCATCGCCGCGGATCCCGCGGCTGCCGGACTCACCGGGGCCACGACGGCGGCCGGCGCGTCGACCGCCGGCGTGGTGGCGGCGCGCGACGGGGTGCGGCCCACCGGCCACACGACGCGGGTCACGGTCGAGGCCCACGACATGTCGTACTCGCCCGCCTCGCTCAGCGTCCCCTACGGCGACCGGCTCGTCATCGACCTGGTCAACCGCGACGGCGGGTCACCGCACGACCTCACCTTCGGCGACGGCATCCAGACCGGCCGCGTCATGCCCGGTCGGTCCGCGACCCTCGACGTCGGCGTGGTCGCGGCCAGCACCCAGGGGTGGTGCCGCATCGTCGGCCACCGGCAGATGGGGATGGTGCTCGACGTCGTCGTGACCGGTGTGCCCGTGGGCCCCGCGAGCCGGGCGAACCCGGCGGACGCGGCGGCCCCGGCGGCCCCGGCGCCCGCCGGGGACGCGCCGGTCGACCTGTCGGGTACCCCCGCGGCCGGGTTCACGGCCGCGCCCGCAGCACTGCCACCGCTCGACGGGGCGCGCACGCACGCGGTGACCCTGACCATCGAGGAGGTCGAGCTCGAGGTGGCTCCCGGGGTGCGCCAGAAGCGCTGGACCTTCA
>DASSQL010000475.1:0-2878 GCA_035702525.1 Ornithinibacter sp.
CACCAACCACCTCGACGCCGAGTCGGTGCTCTGGCTCGAGCAGCACCTCGCGGCCTACCACGGTGCCGTCGTCGCCGTGACGCACGACCGGTACTTCATGGACAACGTCGCCGAGTGGATCCTCGAGCTCGACCGGGGCCGTGCGTACCCGTACGAGGGCAACTACTCCACGTACCTGGAGAAGAAGCACGCCCGCCTCGAGGTGGCCGGCAAGAAGGACGCCAAGCTCGCCAAGCGCCTCGCCGAAGAGCTCGAGTGGGTCCGGAGCAACGCCAAGGCCAAGCAGACCAAGTCCAAGGCGCGGCTGGCCCGCTACGAGGAGATGGCGGCCGAGGCCGACCGCACCCGCAAGCTCGACTTCGAGGAGATCCAGATCCCGCCGGGCCCGCGCCTGGGCAGCAAGGTCATCGAGGTCAAGGACCTGCGCAAGGGCTTCGGCGACCGGGTGCTCATCGAGGGCCTGTCGTTCACCCTCCCGCGCAACGGCATCGTCGGCGTCATCGGCCCGAACGGGGTCGGCAAGACCACCCTGTTCAAGACGATCGTGGGCCTGGAGCAGGTCGACGCCGGCGTCGTCGACGTCGGTGAGACCGTCAAGATCTCCTACGTCGACCAGAGCCGCGGCGGCCTCGACCCGAACAAGAACCTCTGGGAGACCGTCTCGGGCGGCCACGACTACATCAACGTCGGCCAGGTCGAGATCCCGTCGCGGGCCTACGTCAGCCAGTTCGGCTTCAAGGGCCCCGACCAGCAGAAGAAGGCGGGCGTGCTCTCCGGTGGCGAGCGCAACCGGCTCAACCTGGCGCTCACCCTCAAGGAGGGCGGCAACCTGCTCCTCCTCGACGAGCCGACCAACGACCTCGACGTCGAGACCCTCGGCTCGCTCGAGAACGCCCTGCTCGACTTCCCCGGCTGCGCCGTGGTCATCAGCCACGACCGGTGGTTCCTCGACCGGGTGGTCACGCACATCCTCGCCTACGAGGGCACCGACGAGAACCCGGCGAAGTGGTACTGGTTCGAGGGCAACTTCGAGTCGTACGAGGCGAACAAGATCGAGCGCCTCGGTGAAGACGCCGCCCGCCCGCACCGGGTCACCTACCGCAAGCTCACCCGCGACTGAGCCGGCCGGCAGGTCGCCCGAGTGACCGGCGAGAACCGCTCCGAGCGGCCGAGCCACCCCGACCTCGAGGTCAGGGCGCTGACCCCGGCGCGCTTCGACGACGTCGTCGAGCTGTTCGGCACGCGCGGGGACCCGTCGTGGTGCTGGTGCCAGTTCTTCCTCACCACGGGCAGTGACTACACCCGCTCGGCCGACGAGAACCGCGAGGCGCTTCGCGCCTTGGCGGCAGGTCGTCCCCGGCCCGGCCTGCTCGCCTATTCCGGGGGGCAGCCGGTGGGGTGGGTGCAGGTCGGGCCGCGCCCCACCTACCCGCGAGTGTGTGGCAGCCGGGCGCTGCGTCAGGTCGCGGGTGACGACATCGACGACCCGGGCGTCTGGGCGGTCACCTGCTTCGTGGTCAAGGTCGGTCATCGCCGCCGCGGGCTCTCCACCGCCCTGCTCGGTGCTGCCGTGACCGCCGCCCGCGAGGCGGGGGCGCACACGATCGAGGGGCACCCGGTCGACGTCGAGGCACGGGGTGGCAGGGCCTCGAGCGCCGACCTCTACCACGGCACGCTCACCACCTTCGCGGCCGCCGGGTTCGTGGAGGTCGGCCGCACCGGCCCGGCCCGGCCCGTCGTGCGGCGCACCCTCGGGTAGGCACCGGCGCGCCTCGCGTGGCGGATAGGGTGTGCCGCGTGGAGACGGAGAGCTCGGCACCCTCGCCGCACCTGGTCTCGGTCGTCATCCCCGTCTACCAGGGCGAACGCACCCTGGGCCCGGTCGTCGAGGAGATCGCGGCGTCGGTCACCGACCGGGTCTCCCCGGCGGGGCGCCACTACCGGGTCACCGAGGTCGTCCTCGTGCACGACTGCGGCCCCGACGCCTCCGACGACACCGTCCGTGCCCTCGCCGCGGCCCACGACTGGGTGCGCCCGGTCTGGCTGAGCCGCAACTTCGGCCAGCACGCGGCGACCTTGGCCGGCATCGCGGCGTCCGGCGGCGAGTGGGTGGTCACGATGGACGAGGACGGCCAGCACGACCCCGAGGCGATCGGCGCCCTGCTCGACACGGCGATGACCGAGCAGGCCGACGTCGTGTATGCCCGGCCGACCAACGAGCCGCCGCACGGAGCCCTGCGCAACGTCGCCTCGCGAGGCGCGAAGTGGCTGGTCGACCGGCTCGCCAAGGGCGCCGACGCGAGCGTGTTCTTCAGCTACCGGCTCGTGCTGGGCGAGGTCGCCCGCTCGGTCGCGGCCTACGCCGGCCCGGGCATCTACCTCGACGTCGCGATCTCGTGGGTCGCGCACCGCACCGCCACCTGCCCGGTCGAGATGCGCGGCGAGGGCGACCGCCCTTCGGGCTACACGTTCCGCCGCCTGGTCAGCCACTTCTGGCGGCTCGTGCTCTCCAGCGGCACCCGCCCGCTGCGCTGGGTCAGCGCGCTGGGCGCGGCTGCCGTGCTCCTCGCCCCCGTGGTCGCCCTGGTGCTCGTCGCCGGGCGGGCCAGCGGGCGGTGGGAGGTGCCGGGCTGGACCTCCACGATGATCCTGCTCATGGTCGCCAGCGGCGTCATCCTGTTCAGCCTGGGCGTCATCGCCGAGTACGTCGGCCTGGCGGTCAACATGGCCATGGGCAAGCCGCTCTACCTGCCCGTGCGCGACCGCCGCGAGGGCCCGCTGGGCCGGGACCGCGCGTGACCCCGAGCGGCTCGCGGCCCCTGACGTGGGTCGTCGGGTCCGGAGGCCTCGTCGGCCGGCACGTCGTGGCCGAGCTGAC
>DASSQL010000476.1:0-3617 GCA_035702525.1 Ornithinibacter sp.
TCCTCGTAGCCGGCACGCACCAACCGGCTCCGGCTGGCCTCGACGTCGCGCAGCGCGGCCGTGACCTCGATGCGGAGCCGGCCCATCTCGATGAGCAGGGCCGAGGCCTCGACGAGCTCCGGCAGGAAGCGGTCGTCGATGGCCTCGCCCGGGACGATCACCCCGACCTGGTGGCCGCCCACCACGGCCGCCACCCCGCCCGACCCCGGCTCGACGCCGCGTCCCCACTGGTCGACGCACTCCCGGTGCCCCGGCGCTGCGTAGCCCACGCGCAGCCCGGGGTCGTGGAGCGCGGCACGGAGGACCGCCTCGAGCTGCTCGGGAACCGCGGAGCCCGCCGTGACCTCGTGCTGGAGGGTCGCGACGGCCGACAGGGCTCGGGCCCGCTCGGGGTACAGGCGGCGGCCGACCGTGTCGACGAGTCGCCCGCGCACCGAGCCCAGGGCCACCGCGACAGCGGCCGTCACCCCCACCGCGACCACCGTCGACGCGCGGGCCGCCACGAGCCCGACACCCGCGGACACCGCGGCGAAGACCGCCAGCAGCACGACGCCCACCCCGGCGTACACCGAGGCGACCACCACCGCCCGGTCCACGTCGTAGAGGTCGTGCCGGATCACCGCGAGGGCGATCGTGGCGGGCACGACGACGCACATCGTGCCGAGCAGCACCAGGACGGCAACCGCCTCGACCTCGGCCCCGTCGCCGAGGGCGTCGCTGAGCCAGCTGAGCGCCAAAGTGGCCGGCACCGCGAGGCTGGCCGACGCCAGCCAGCGGATCTGTCGCCGTTGCACCGGGCCGCCGCGTCGGTAGCGGACGACAACGGAGGCAGCCGCGGCTGCCAGCAGGACGAGGAAGACCGGCAGCGCCGCGACGGCGGCGCCCATCAGGATCGTCGAGCTCGGGTGCGCCACGTCCTGCCACGGTGGCTGGTACCGGCCGGGTGACAGGGACGTGCCGACGTCGAAGACGACGAAGACCCCGCACAGCCCGACCGGGACCACGCGCCACCGGGGGCCGGGCAGCCGGCCGTCCGGGAAGTAGAGCACCAGCAGCGCGAAGACGACGAACACACCCATCCACGAGCCACCCGTCGGTCCGACGAGCCACGCCGGGTGCGGCAGTGCCCTGCTGGCCGCCACGGCCCCGTAGGCGTCCGACACCGCGATGACGCTGATGGCGAGCGACAGGGCCGCCAACAGCGGCCCGACCACGGTCTCGGGGGCGTGCCTCGACACGAACAGTGCGGCCACGAGGGGCGCCGCGACGCAGACCAGCACCACCGCGAGGTAGGCGACCGGCGGGTCGTTCCGCGGGGTGAACAGGACCAGGGCCAGCAGCATCATCGCGGCGATGACGCCACCGAGCCCGAGCGTCCAGCGGCGCGCGCGAGGCATACCCTCCACGGTAGGACCGACTCGCCCCGGGTGTCTCCGTGCTGCCCCGGAGGTGGAGCCAGGGTCGGCCGGTCGACCTTCGGAATCGGGAGGGGACCCGGGTCGCACCCCGCCACCGGGACGTCCCTCGACCCACACCCACACGTGGCGGGTCGCCCACCAAGGGCACCCGATCGAGGCTGCCCTCTACCGACCACCCCGGGCCCGGAAAGCACGAAGTCCACGAAACCCGGTGTGTGGCCGGTCTTTCGTGGACCTTCGTGTGCTCGGGAGGAGCTTCCGCTGCAGGGGGGTACGGGAGTTCCTGGTCGAGCGGTACAACGGTAGCGCGGCACCACCCCGCTCCGCCGCGGAATCAGTACCTTCGAAGAGGAACCGCTCAGCGCGGTCTCAGCAACGTCGAAGGCCCGCCCGCACGGGTCAGAGACGGATGCCGAGCACGGCATCCACCGTGCGCGCGACGAGCCCGGGCGCACCCTGGTCGTCCCACTGACCGGCCAGGGTGTGCTCGGCCCAGACGTCGACGGCGGCCAGCGCGCTGCGGGTGTCGAGGTCGTCGGCGATGGCGGCCCGCACGGCGGCGATCGTCGCCGTGGCGTCGGCGCCCTGGTTGACCGACAGGGCCTCGCGCCAGCGGGCCAGGCGGACCTGCGCGGCCTCGAGCAGGTCGGGGGTGTACTCCCACTCGGTGCGGTAGTGCTGGTCGAGCAGCACCAGGCGGATCGCCATCGGGTCGACACCGTCGGCGCGCAGCTTCGACACGAGCACGAGGTTGCCGCGGGACTTGCTCATCTTCGCGCCCTCGTAGCCGACCATCGCCTGGTGCACGTAGTGCCTGGCGAAGGTGTCGTCGTGGGTGAGGGCCGCCGACTGCACCGCGCTCATCTCGTGGTGCGGGAAGACGAGGTCGGTGCCGCCGCCCTGGATGTCGAGCGGGTGGCCGAGGCGGTCCAGCGAGATGGCGGTGCACTCGATGTGCCAGCCGGGCCGCCCGGCACCGAGCACGTCGTCGTCCCAACAGGGTTCGCCGTCACGCGCGGCCCGCCACAGCAGCGGGTCGAAGGGGTCGCGCTTGCCGGCGCGCTGCGGGTCGCCGCCGCGGTCGGCGAAGACGGCCCCCATCTGGTCGCGCGACCAGCCGGACACCGAACCGAAGCTCGGCGCCTGCGACAGGTCGAGATAGACGTCCTCGCCGGTGGACTCACCGTCGGGGACGGGCAGCCGGTAGGCGGCGCCGTCGGAGAGCAGCGTGCGGACCTCGCGGGTGATCTCGGGCATCGACTCGACGACGCCCACGAGGGCGTCCGGGGGCACGACGGCCAGCGCGGTCATGTCCTCGCGGAACAGGTCGATCTCGGCGGTGGCCAGCTCGCGCCAGTCGCGCCCGTCGCGGGCAGCGCGCTCGAGCAGCGGGTCGTCGACGTCGGTGACGTTCTGCACGTAGTGCACCCGGTGGCCCCCGTCGCGCAGGGCCCGCCCCACGAGGTCGAAGGTGACGTAGGTGGCCGCGTGCCCCAGGTGCGTCGCGTCGTACGGCGTGATGCCGCAGACGTACAGCCGGGCCACCGGGCCGGCGTCGACCGGGCGCACCGAACGGCTGCGCGTGTCGTACAGCGCGAGAGGGTCACCGTGGCCGGGCACGGCGGGGACGAAAGGAGCGGGCCACGACTTCACCGGGCAAGACTACGTGCCGACGGCTACAGCGCCGGCCACGGGATCGCCGGCCAGCCGGGCTGCGGCGACGGGTGCCGACGGGAGCGCAGCAGGGCCTCGGTGCGCAGCCGCAGCGCGCGCACCTCCGCGCGGGTCAGCAGCGTCGCGAGCTCGTCGGCCAGCCCCCGCCCGAGGGCGTCGAGCAGCGTCTCGAGACGGGCCAGGTCGGCATCGGGTACCGGCTTCCCCGCCCACCCCCAGAGCACGGTACGCAGCTTCGGCTCGACCCCCAGGCTGACGCCGTGGTCGCAGCCGCGCACCACTGCGCCGTCGCGCAGCAGGTGGCTGCCCTTGCGGTCGGAGTTGTTGAGCACGGCGTCGAACACGGCCACGGTGCGCAGCGCGGGTTCGGGGCTGTGCGAGACCACCACGGGCCGCCCACCGGGCGACTCGCCCTCGAGCACCACGACCCACCCCTCGGGCACCTCGTGTGCCGGCGTGACGTCGACCAGCGGCTCGGGCTCCCCCTCGACCGGGCCGACCCACAGCTGCACCGAGCCCGGCCCG
>DASSQL010000477.1:0-3672 GCA_035702525.1 Ornithinibacter sp.
GCGGGCGCACCGTGGTCATGGCCCACGCCTTCGTCACCGGCGGGGTGGGCAGCGAGTCCGAGCGCGACATCAGCGTCGGCGGGGTGTCGGCCGTGCCGCCCGACGTCTTCGCCGGCATCGACTACACCGCGCTGGGCCACCTGCACGGGCGCCAGGAGGTCGCACCGGGCGTGCGCTACAGCGGCTCCCCGGTGGCGATGTCGTTCTCCGAGTGGGCACACCGCAAGGGCAGCCTCCTGGTCGACCTCTCCGGCGGCACCCCCCTCGTCGAACAGGTCGACGCACCCGTCGAGCGGCCGCTGGCCGTGCTGCGCGGCACCCTCGAGCAGCTGCTCGCCGACCCCGCACACCGGGGTGCCGAGGCGGCCTGGTGCCAGGTCACCCTCACCGACCCGCAGCGCCCGCTCGGTGCGATGGACCAGGTGCGCCGCCGCTTCCCGTTCACCCTCGAGCTGCGCTTCGACCCGCAGGGCGCCACGGTGCCGCTGCGGCCGTACGCGGCCCGGGTCGCCACCGCCACCGACGTCGAGGTCTGCTGCGACTTCCTGGGCCACGTGCGCGGCGGTCGCGCGGCCAGCGACGACGAGCGGGCCCTGCTCGCCGAGGCCGTCGAGGCCAGCCGGGTCGCCCGGCGGGTGGGCGACGACGAGGGTGTCGCCACCGGGTCGGCTGGCGCCGCATGAGGGTGCACCGGCTCGAGATCGAGGCGTTCGGGCCGTTCGCCGACCGGGTCGTCGTCGACGTCGACGCGCTCTCGGCCGAGGGGCTCTTCCTCATCCACGGGCCCACCGGCTCGGGCAAGACCAGCCTGCTCGACGCGATCTGCTTCGCCCTCTACGCCGACGTGCCCGGCTCGCGGTCCAAGCGGGGGCTGCGCAGCGACCACGCGGGACCGGATGCCGTGCCGCGAGTCACGCTCGAGCTCACCGCCGGCACCCGGAGGCTGCGAATCACCCGCTCCCCGGAGTTCCTGCGCCCCAAGAAGCGTGGCACCGGGGTGGTCTCGGTGCAGGCCATGGTCACCCTCGAGGAGCGCCGCGGCAGCCGGTGGGTGGCCCTGAGCACGCGCAACGACGAGGTCGCCGACGTCGTCAAGGACGCCCTGGGCATGGGCATGGCCCAGTTCGCCAAGGTCGTGCTGCTCCCCCAGGGCGACTTCGCCGCCTTCCTGCGAGCCACCCCCGAAGACCGCCGCGAGGTGCTCGAGCGGCTCTTCGACATCTCCGCGTTCAGCGACGTCGAGGCCTGGCTCGCCGAGGCACGCCGCACCGCCGGGGCCGACCTCGAGGCCGCCCGCTCGACCCTCGAGGCCCTGCTGGTGCGCGTCGAGGACGTGCTCGCCGACGCGCACGACGCCGCCGGTGACCCGGTCACGGCCACGGCCGAGGTGCCCACCGAGTCGGTCGGCACCCACCTGCGCGCCGTCGCCGAGCGGCTCGACTCCCGGGTGAGCACGACGATGGCCGCGTTCGACGCGGCATCCGGGGCGGAGCGGGCCGCTGCCGAGGCGCTGGCCGCCGCACGCGCCCTCGACGACCTGCGCACCCGGGGCGAGCGGGCCGTGGCACGGCTGGAGACGCTCGAGGCCGCCCGGCCCAGGCACGTCGAGCGGGTCGCGACGCTCGCCGCCGCCGAGCGGGCCGCGGGCCTGCGCGGGCACCTCACCGCCCTCGACCGGGCCGTCGACGACGTCACCGCCTGCCGCCGCCAGGTCGAGCGCACCCGCGAGGCCCTGCCGGCCGGCCCGCTCGCCGACCTGCCCGATGACACCGTGGCCGAGGTGCTCGCCCGGCTGCGTGCCCTCGACGACACCGTCACGGCGATCGCTCGCGAGACCGACGACGCGGCCCTGCGGGCCCGCCAGCACGCCGAGCTCGACGACCGCACCGCCGGGCTTGCTGCCCTCGCCGAGCGCGTGGGGGCCGCGCTCGCCGACGCGGAGGCCGAGCGCGAGGTGCTCACCGCCGAGGTCGAGGAGCGGGCCGCCGGCGCCGGGCGGGTGCCCGAGCTCGAGCTGGTGCTCCGGGCCACCCGCGAGCGGGTCACGGTGCTCGACGTCGCGGAGCGCGACCTCGCGCGTGCCGAGGCCCTCGCGCCCCGGCACGCCGACCTGCGCGGCACCGCCCTCGACCGTCGAAGCGAGCTGCTCGACCTGCGCCAGCGCCGGCTCGACGGCATGGCGGCAGAGCTCGCCCGTGCGCTCTCCGAGGGCGACCCGTGCCCGGTCTGCGGTGGCCTCGAACACCCCACTCCCGCAACGGTCTCCGACCCGGTGCTGCCCGGCGACATCGCCCAGGCCGAGCACCGGCTCGAGGCCGCCGAGGCGCAGCTGCGCTCGGTCGAGGCCGAGATCGAGTCGCTGCGCACCCGGGCCGGCACCCGGCTCGCCGCCCTCGACGGCGCCGACCGCGACGCCCTCGACCGGGCGGTGTCCGAGGCCACCGCCGCGGTGGCGGCCGCTCGCGCCGACGCCGACGCACGGGCCGGGCTCGCGGCCCGGCTCGAGGTCGTCAGCCGGGCCGCGCAGGAGCACCGCACCGCCGTCGCCGGCACCGTGGCGCGCCTCGAGGCCGCCACGGCCGCCCTCGACGACCTGGCCGCCGTCGCGGCCGCCGCTGACGACCGCATCCGGGCCCTGGGCGCCGAGCACGCCGACTGCCCCTGCGGCTCCCCCGACCCGGCGGAGCACCGCAGGGCCGCCCGGTCGCTCACCGACCTCGCCGCCGCCGTCACCCAGCTCGGGGGCGCCGAGGCCCGGCTGGCGTCGGCGGCCGCCGACCTCGACGCAGCCCGCGAGGCCGCCGGGTTCGACGACGCAGACTCCGCCCGAACGGCCCTGCTCGGCCCCACCGAGCTGGGCCGGTTGCGCGCCGCCGTCACGGCCCACGTCGACGACATCGCAGCGGCCCGAGCCGTCACCGACGACCCCGACGTCGTCGCGGCCCTGGCCGCCGACCCACCCGACCTCCCGGCACTGCAGGCCGTCGACCGGGCGGCCCGCGAGGCGCTGCTCACCACGGCGGCCGCCCAGGACGACGCCGCCCGCGCGCTGCGTTCCCTCGAGCGGCTCCTGCCGTTGGTCGACGAGGCCTGCGCCCGGGTCGCGCTCGGCGCCGAGCGCGATGCCCGGGTCCGCGAGCTCGCCGACACCACGAGCGGCACCGGCCCCGACAACACCCTGCGGATGCGGCTGACCGCCTACGTGCTCGCGGCCCGTCTCGAGACCGTCGCGACCCTCGCCAACGAGCGGCTCGCCGTGATGGGTGGCGGGCGCTACCTGCTCGAGCACTCCGACGAGCGAGCCGCCCGGGGTGCCCGGTCCGGCTTGGGCCTGCGGGTGCTCGACCAGTGGACCGGCCGGGTGCGCGACACCGCCACCCTGTCCGGCGGCGAGTCGTTCATGGCCTCGCTCGCCCTGGCCCTCGGGCTCGCCGACGCGGTGCGCGAGGAGGTCGGCGGCCTCGACCTCGGAACACTGTTCATCGACGAGGGCTTCGGCAGCCTCGACGACGACAGCCTCGAGCAGGTGCTCACCGTGCTCGACGGGCTGCGCGAGGGCGGCCGTGCCGTCGGCGTGGTGAGCCACGTGGCCGACCTGCGCACCCGCATCACCCACCAGGCCGTCGTGCACAAGGGCGCGAGCGGCAGCACCGTCGAGGTGCGGGTGGGCGG
>DASSQL010000478.1:0-5290 GCA_035702525.1 Ornithinibacter sp.
CGACGTCGTCTCCGACACCCGCCTCACCGGCAGCGCGGCGGCGTTGCCCACCGGTGCGGGCGGGCCCGTCAAGTACCTCAGCCGGACGGTCGCCGACGGGGCCGCGTCCACGTCCGACGTCGTCGTCTTCGACAACTTCACGTGTCTCGTCTCGGACCCCGACGGCACCGCTCCGGACTGCGTCGACGACACCGACCCCGACAAGCGCCTGGTCTCGGCCGGCACCGACCGGTTCGCCACCGACCGGGTCACCGCGCTCGCCGTCAACGACGAGAAGTACGTCGGCGTCAACGCCACCAAGCACGAGGGCCTGGTCAACAAGTTCCCGTTCGACGTCGAGCAGAAGACCTACCCGTTCTGGGACGGCATCGTCGGCCGCGCCGTCGAGACCGCCTTCCAGGGCGAGGAGAAGATCGACGGGTTGGACGTGTACAAGTTCTCCTACTCGGTCGCCGACGAACCGGCTGAGATCAGCGCAGGCATCTCCGGCCTGTACTCGATGAACAAGACGATGTGGATCGACAAGGGCACCGGGTCGATCATCGACGAGTCGGACAAGCAGGTGCGCAAGCTCGACGACGGCACGCCGGTCCTCGACCTGGACATCAGCTTCACCGACGAGACGGTGGCGGCCAACGTCAAGGACGCGAAGGCGAACAACTCCCAGCTCGCGCTGGTGGCGAAGGCCCCCTGGGTGCTCGGGCTCCTCGGCCTCCTCGCGGGTGCCGGCGGCGCGTTCCTGCTCCTGGCCGGTCGCCGTGACGACGCCTCCGAGGCCACCTCCGCCGACGGTCGTCGCGCCCGCGTCAACGGATGACGCGCGCCGTCGTCACGGGCGGCGCGGGGTTCCTGGGCTCGCACCTGTGCGAGGCCCTGCTCGACCGGGGTGACGAGGTCGTCTGCCTCGACAACTTCCTGACCGGCTCCCCGGACAACGTCGCGCACCTCACGCCCAACCCGCGCTTCCGGTTGGTCCGGTCCGACGTGACCGACTACCTCCACGTCGGGGGGCCGGTCGACGTCGTGCTGCACTTCGCGAGCCCGGCGTCGCCCATCGACTACCTCAACCTGCCGATCGAGACCCTCAAGGTCGGGTCCATCGGGACGATGCACGCGCTGGGGCTCGCTCGCGAGAAGCAGGCCCGGTTCGTGCTCGCCTCGACCTCCGAGGTCTACGGCGACCCGGAGGTGCACCCACAGCCGGAGACCTACTGGGGCAACGTGAACCCGGTCGGTCCCCGCGGCGTGTACGACGAGGCCAAGCGGTTCGCCGAGGCGATCACACTCGCCTACCGCAACGCCCACGGGGTCGACACCGGGATCGTGCGGATCTTCAACACCTTCGGTCCGCGGATGCGCCCGAACGACGGTCGCGCCATCCCCAACTTCATCCGCCAGGCCCTGCGCGGCCAACCGCTCACCGTCGCCGGTGACGGCTCGCAGACCAGGTCGGTCTGCTACGTCGACGACCTGGTGGTCGGCATCCTCGCGCTGATCGACAGTGACGAGCCCGGGCCGGTGAACCTCGGCAACCCCCACGAGCTGTCGATGCTCGACCTCGCGCGCTGGGTGATCGAGCTGGCCGGGTCGACCTCGACGATCGTGCACATCGAGCGCCCGGTCGACGACCCCGCGGTGCGCCGTCCCGACACCACGCTCGCCGAGAGCACCCTGGGGTGGAAGCCGGAGGTCCCCATCGAGGAGGGCCTGCTGCGCACCATCGAGTGGTTCCGTCGGCACCCCGAGATGGTCTGACCGCAGACGTCGACGAGGGGTCCCGCCGTGCGGCGGGGCCCCTCGCGGTGTGACGGGTCAGTGACGGTCAGGCGGACGACGGGGCCGGCTCGCGCCTGCCACCGTCGGACGAGCCGCCACCGTCGGCGTCCTCGGCGGTCAGCGGCGCGGCGATGCTCTCGAGCGACTGCCCCTCGGCCTTGACGCCGAGGAACGCGGCGACGATGCCTCCGGCCACCATGAGCGCGGCACCGATGAAGTAGCCGATCGCCAGCCCGGTGATGTCCTTGCTCTCCGACGCGCTGTCGATCAGCTTGCCGAACAGCAGCGGGCCGCTGATGCCACCGACCGCGGTGCCGACCGCGTAGAAGAACGCGATGCACAGCGCCCGGGTCTCGAGCGGGAACACCTCGCTGGCCGTCAGGTAGGCGGCACTCGCTCCGGCGGACGCGAAGAAGAAGATGACGCAGCCGAAGATCGTCAGCGTCGTCGCGTTGAGCCCGCCGAGCACGACGCCGGCGATGCCCAGCAGCACGCCGGACAGGATGTAGGTGCCGCTGATCATCCGCACCCGGCCCACCGTGTCGAACAGCCGACTGAGCAGCAGGGCGCCGATGAAGTTGCTCACCGCGAACACGGCGAGGTACCAGCCGGTCTGCTTCACCCCGAAGAAGGTGGTGAGGCTGTCGCCGTAGGTGAAGAAGAACGCGTTGTAGAGGAACGCCTGCCCGACGAACAGCGAGAAGCACAAGATGGTGCGCCGCGGGTAGAGCGTGAACACCGTCCTGGCGATCTCGGCGATGGAGATCGCGCGGCGCTGGCGGATGGTGATCGGCTCGTCCTCGATCTCGGGCAGGCCGCCGGAGGTCTCCTCGTCGACCGTCTTCTCGATGGACTGCACGATCTTCTCGGCCTCCTCGTCCCGGCCGTGGATGAACAGCCAGCGGGGGCTCTCGGGCACGTGCCGGCGCACGAGCAGCACGCCGATCGCGAGGATGCCGCCGAGGCCGAACGCGAGCCGCCAGCCGATCGCCGGGTCGACGACCGCGGGGTTGAGCAGCGGGATGGTGAGCAGCGAGCCCAGGGTGGCCCCGACCCAGAACGAGCCGTTGATCGCGACGTCGACCCGGCCGCGGTGCGCCTTGGGGATCAGCTCGTCGATCGCGGAGTTGATCGCGGCGTACTCGCCGCCGATGCCCATGCCGGTGACCGTGCGGGCGATGAAGTACCACAGCGGGCCGGGGGCGAAGGCGGTGGCGACGGTCGCGACCGTGTAGACGCCCAGCGTGATGAGGAAGAGCTTCTTGCGGCCGAACCGGTCGGTCAGCTGCCCGAAGAACAGCGCCCCGAAGCAGGCCCCGGCCACGTACAACGCGCCGGCGAGGCCGATGTCCGAGCTGCTGAGGCCCAAGCCCGTGTCGGCGGGCTTGAGGGCCTCGGACATCGACCCGACGATGGTGACCTCGAGCCCGTCGAGGATCCACACGGTGCCGAGGCCGATCACCACCATCCAGTGCCATCGCGCCCATGGGAGCCGGTCCAACCGGGCCGGTATGTCTGTGGTGATGCGGCCTGTCTCGACGTCGGACGACATCGTCCCCTCCTCGTCTGCAGCGGTAAGGGCGCCCCCTGGTGTTGGCCCCCGGAGCACGCTAGGCCTGCGGCATCGACGTGTGGGCTTACGGTGCAGCGGAGTTGTGAAGGCTCACCGTGGCCGGTCGGCCACCACGATGGCCGTGCCCGGCAGCAGCGCCCCGCGCAGCGGCGACCAGCCACCCCAGGCCTGCTCGTTGCGGGCCGGCCACTCGGGTTCGACGAGGTCGACGAGCACCAGCCCGGCCGCCACGACCTGGCGCACGAGGTCGCCGAGGGTGCGGTGGTGCTCGGCGTAGGTGACCATCCCGGCCTCGCTCTCGACGTACGGGGTGCGGTCGAAGTACGACGTCGTCGCGGTCAGCCCGTGCGGCCCCGGGTCGTCCGGGAACGCCCACCGCACTGGGTGCGACGTGGAGAAGACGAACCGCCCACCCGGGCGCAGCACCCGGGCCGCCTCGGCCAGGACGGCCCCGCTGTCCGCGACGAACGGCACGACCCCGTAGGCCGTGAAGACGCGGTCGACGCTGGCGTCGGCCAGCGGCAGCGCCAGCCCGTCGCACTGCAGGAGGGGGAGCGCGGATGCCGGGCCCTCGCCACCCGCGGATGCCGTGCGCTCGATCCGTCGCGCGGTGCGCAGCATCCCCATCGACAGGTCGCTCGCGACCACCCGCACGTCGTGGTGGCGCACCAGCCAGCGCGAGCACTGCGCCGCACCGGCCCCGATCTCGAGCACGGTCATTCCGTCGCCCACCCCGAGCAGGTCGAGCTCGGCCTCGGTCCAGCCCTCCGGACCCCAGACGAACTCGCTGTCGCCGAGGAAGGCGCCGTGCTCGGCGTAGTAGTCGTCGGCCTCGCCGTCCCACCACGACCGGTTGGCCGACCGGGTCTCGTCGCCGCTCACCGGCCACCGGCCTGCGTCGTCGATCATCGAGGGCCTCTCCTGCTCATCGGGAGGTCCGACGGTAGTGGACCCACGGCATCCGGGACGTTTTGCCCCGCGTGTGCGCGCACGAGTACGCTGTCCCAGCACCCGTGTGGCCGCTTGCGGTTCCGCGTGCGCGCGTACCTTCCACTCGAATCCATCTGTCCACATCGGAGTTCCTACTACATGACTGCCAGCACGGTCGCCTCGACCGCCCCTCAGATCGCCATCAACGACATCGGCTCTGAGGAAGACCTCCTCGCCGCGATCGACGCGACGATCAAGCACTTCAACGACGGCGACATCGTCGCCGGTCGCATCGTCAAGGTCGACCGGGACGAGGTCCTGCTCGACATCGGCTACAAGACCGAGGGCGTCATCCCCTCGCGCGAGCTGTCCATCAAGCACGACGTCGACCCCAACGACGTCGTCTCCGTGGGCGACGAGGTCGAGGCCCTGGTCCTCCAGAAGGAGGACAAGGAGGGTCGTCTGATCCTGTCCAAGAAGCGTGCGCAGTACGAGCGCGCCTGGGGCACGATCGAGAAGATCAAGGAGGAGGACGGCGTCGTCACCGGCACCGTCATCGAGGTCGTCAAGGGTGGCCTCATCCTCGACATCGGCCTGCGTGGCTTCCTGCCCGCGTCGCTCGTCGAGATGCGCCGGGTCCGCGACCTCCAGCCGTACGTCGGCAAGGAGATCGAGGCCAAGATCATCGAGCTCGACAAGAACCGCAACAACGTGGTCCTGTCGCGCCGTGCGTGGCTCGAGCAGACCCAGTCCGAGGTCCGCACGACCTTCCTCAAGGAGCTCGGCAAGGGCCAGGTCCGCACCGGTGTCGTGTCGTCGATCGTCAACTTCGGTGCGTTCGTCGACCTCGGCGGCGTCGACGGTCTCGTCCACGTCTCCGAGCTGTCCTGGAAGCACATCGACCACCCGTCCGAGGTCGTCGAGGTCGGCGACGAGGTCACCGTCGAGGTGCTCGACGTCGACATGGACCGCGAGCGTGTCTCCCTGTCGCTGAAGGCGACCCAGGAAGAC
>DASSQL010000479.1:0-2982 GCA_035702525.1 Ornithinibacter sp.
GCCTGTTCGCCTTCGCCTCCTCCCGGGGACAGGTGAGCATCGCCTCGGTGCTCGGCTCGCTCTACCCGGTCGTCACCATCATCTGGGCGCGCCTGTTCCTCGACGAACGGCTCAAGCGGGTGCAGCAGGTCGGCGTGGCCCTCGCCGTCGGTGGCGCGGCCCTCACTGCGCTGTAGCCCTACCGCGCTGTCGTCCCTCTCGGCGCTCCAGCCCAGGCCCGGTCAACCGTCGACACCGGTCGGCTGGGCACGCGCAGGAGTGGGAGGATGTCGCGTCGTGACCACCCCTGACCCGGACGCCTCCCGCCCCAGCGCGCACCCGACCACCCCCGGGGATGCCGCGCGCGTCGCCACCGCGGACTCGGCCCTCGTGCGCGCGGCCCGCCAGCGCGACGTGCCGCACACCCCGGTGTGGTTCATGCGCCAGGCCGGCCGGTCGCTTCCGGAGTACCGCAAGGTCCGCGAGGGCGTCGGCATGCTCGAGTCCTGCCGCCGGCCCGACCTCGTCACCGAGATCACCCTGCAGCCGGTGCGCCGCCACGGCGTCGACGCCGCGATCTTCTTCTCCGACATCGTGGTCCCGCTGTCCGCCATCGGGGTCGACCTCGACATCGTCGCGGGCGTCGGCCCGGTCGTCGCCCATCCGATCCGCTCCCGGGCCGACCTCGCCCAGCTGCGCGACCTCACCCCCGACGACGTCACCGACATCACCGAGTCGGTGCGCCTGCTGACCGCCGAGCTGGGAGCCACCCCACTCATCGGCTTCGCCGGTGCCCCCTTCACCCTGGCGTCCTACCTCGTCGAGGGCGGGCCGTCGAGGAACCACGAGCACACCAAGGCGCTGATGCACGGCGACCCGCAGCTGTGGCACGACCTGTGCGCCCAGCTGGCCCAGATCTCGGGTGCCTTCCTGCGCGTGCAGGCCGAGGCCGGCGCCTCGGTCGTGCAGCTCTTCGACTCGTGGGCCGGCGTCCTCAGCCGCGCCGACTACACGGCATCCGTCCAGCCGCACTCGGCCACCGCGCTGGCGGCCGTCGCCGACCTCGACGTGCCCCGCATCCACTTCGGTGTCGGTACCGGCGAGCTGCTCGCGCTGATGGGGGAGGCCGGCGCCGACGTCGTCGGGGTCGACTACCGCGTCTCGCTCACCGACGCGCTCGCCCGGCTCGGCGGCCGCTACGCCGTGCAGGGCAACCTCGACCCGGCGCTGCTCTTCGCGCCGTGGGAGCCGCTGGAGCGACGGGTCCGCGCCATCGTCGAGGAGGGTCGCGCCGCACCGGGGCACCTCTTCAACCTCGGCCACGGGGTGCTGCCCGACACCGACCCCGACGTGCTGACCCGCGTCGTCGAGCTGGTGCACGAGGCCTCCGCCCGGTGACGACGCCGGCGCTGGGCGACGCCCGCCTGCGGCTGGAGCCGCTGCGGGTCGACCACGCCGGCGAGCTCGTGGACGTGCTCGCGGATGCCGGTCTGTACGCGTTCACCGGCGGCTCACCAGCGAGCCTGGCCGACCTCGAGCAGCGGTACGCGCGCCAGGTCGCCGGGTCGTCCGACCCCGCGGAGCAGTGGCACAACTGGGTGGTGCGCCTCGGCGACGACGGCCCGGCGGTCGGGTACGTGCAGGCCACCGTCCACCCGGTCGGGGCCTCCGCCGAGCTGGCCTGGGTCATCGGCACGCCCTGGCAGGGGCAGGGCCTGGCCCGCCGGGCCGCGGCCGTGGTGCTCGACCACGTGCAGGCCACCGGGGTGCGCCGGGTCGTCGCGCACGTGCACCCCGACCACGTCGCGTCCCAGCGGGTGGCAGCGGCCCTGGGGATGCGCCCCACCGACCGGCTCGTCGACGGCGAGGTCGAGTGGGTGCTGGACGCCGGATAAGGGTTTGCCGTCTGGCGGCACGGCCGCTTGACTGGCTGGCGCCCGCCTGACCACCCAACCCCGGGAGACCCGTGCCCTCGTCCCAGACCCCGTCCGGCATCGCGTTCGAGCGCGGGGGCCCACCGGGCGCCACCCCCGTCGTGCTGCTGCACGCCGGGGTCGCCGACCGACGGATGTGGGACCCGCAGTGGGCCGGCCTGACGGCCGTGCGTGATGCCGTGCGCCTCGACCTGCGTGGCTTCGGGGAGTCCGACCGCCCACCCGTCGGCGCCCTCGACCCGGTCGGCGACGTGCTCGACACGCTCGACCACCTGGGCGTCAGGTCGTGCCACCTGGTCGGGTCGTCGTTCGGTGCGGGGGTGGCCGTCGAGGTCGCCCTGAGCAGGCCGGATGCCGTGCGCTCGCTGCTGCTCGCCCCGCCCGGCGGCAGCCTGTTCACCGAGCGGACCCCGGCCTTCGCCGCCTTCGCCGCCGCCGAGAACGAGGCCATGGCGCGCGGCGACGTCGACGCCGCGGTCGAGGCCGACGTCGCGGCCTGGGTGGTGGGGGAGCGGCGGGCGGTCGCCGACGTCGACCCGGCCGTCATGGCATCCGTGCGCGTGATGCAGCGCCGCGCCTTCGACATCGGCGCGGCCTGGGCCGACCCCGACCTCGAGGAGGTCGAGCTGGACCCGCCGGCCGTCGAGCGCTACCCGCAGTTGCGCCCGCCCGTGCTGCTCGCCGTGGGTGGCCATGACCTCGACATCGTGCAGCTGGCCGCGGACGCCCTCGAGGCCGGCCTGCCGCAGGTGCGCCGCGTCGACCGCCCCGGTGCCGCCCACCTGCCGTCGATGGAGGAGCCGGAGTGGTTCCTCCGGCTCCGCCTCGACTGGGTCCACGAGCAGGACTGAGGCGACCCCGAGCCGCTCAGGCGGCCGGCGGTGCCGGCACAGCCGGCTGGGCCGTCACCGGGGTGCGCGGGGTGCGGCGGCGCAGCCAGAGAACCAGGGGCACCAGCACCAGGGCCAGGACGACGGCGAACGGGAGCAGCGCACCGACGACGGTCAGCAGCACGGTGACCGAGCCGGTGAAGGCGGTCCAGCCGGCCTTGAGCCCGGCCAGGAAGCCG
>DASSQL010000480.1:0-3696 GCA_035702525.1 Ornithinibacter sp.
GCCATGAAGTGCGCCATCTCGACCACGCGGTCCATCCGGCCCAGGAGGTCCTCGATCTTCGCGGGGATCTCCTGCAGCTCGGCCATCACGGCCTTGGCGTCGTCGGCGTAGGTCTCACCGCGCAGCTGGGCGAGGTAGAGGCCGAGGATGTAGCAGGCGGTGATCTGGGCGAGGAAGGCCTTGGTCGACGCGACCGCGATCTCGGGCCCGGCGTGGGTGTAGAGCACGGCATCGGACTCGCGGGGGATGGTCGAGCCGTGCGTGTTGCAGATCGACAGCGTCATGGCACCGAGCTCGGAGGCGTGCTTGACGGCCATCAGGGTGTCCATGGTCTCGCCGGACTGGCTGATCGACACGACCAGGGTGGTGCCGTCGACGATGGGGTCGCAGTAGCGGAACTCGTGGGCGAGGCTGACCTCGACCGGGATGCGGGTCCAGTGCTCGATCGCGTACTTGGCGACCAGGCCGGCGTAGGCGGCCGTGCCGCAGGCGACGATGGTGATGCGGTCGACGTGACGCAGCTGCTCCTCGCTGATCCGCACCTCGTCGAGCACGAGCCGGCCGGTGTCGTCGGTGCGGCCGAGCAGGGTGTCGGCCACCGCGTGCGGCTGGTCGTTGATCTCCTTCTCCATGAACGTCGCGTAGCCACCCTTCTCGGCCGCGGCGGCGTCCCAGGTGACCTCGTAGGCCTTGCCGTCCGACGGGGTGCCGTCGAAGTTGATGACCGAGTAGCCGTCGGGGGTGATCGTGACGATCTGGTCCTGGCCGAGCTCGAGGGCGTGCCGGGTGTGGCCGATGAACGCCGCGACGTCGCTGCCGAGGAAGTTCTCGCCGTCGCCCAGCCCCACGACCAGCGGGCTGTTGCGGCGGGCGCCGACGACCACGCCGGGGCTGTCGGCGTGCACCGCGAGGAGTGTGAAGGCCCCCTCGAGCCGCTGCACGACGTTGAGCATGGCGACGGTGAGGTCGCCCACCCGGTCGTACTCGCGCCCGACGAGCTTGGCCGCCACCTCGGTGTCGGTCTCGGAGAGGAACTCGACGCCCTCGGCGAGCAGCTCCTTCTTCAGGGCGTGGAAGTTCTCGATGATGCCGTTGTGGATCAGGGCGAGCCGGTCGTGGTCGCCACCACGGTGCGGGTGCGCGTTGCCGTCGGTGGGGCCACCGTGGGTCGCCCAGCGGGTGTGCCCGATGCCGGTGCGCGAGGCGGACAGCGGGTGCGCCTCGAGCGCCGAGCGGAGGTTCTCGAGCTTGCCGGCGCGCTTCTCGGACGTGACGCCGTCGGCGGTCACCAGGGCCACGCCCGCCGAGTCGTACCCGCGGTACTCGAGCCGGGAGAGCCCTTCCATCACGACCTCGAGGGCCGTGTCATCCATGGTCCGCCCGACGTAGCCCACGATTCCGCACATGCCGCCAAGCCTAGTTGTGAACCACCCCGGGTGTGGTCAGCCGGGCGGCCACCCACGCTCCGGCCCGTCACACCGGCGCACGCACGCCGGCATCCGGCCGGGTCGCGCGACCGCATAGGCAACAATGGCGCGCGTGAGCGCCACGCAGGAGCGACGCATGCTTCCGACGCCCTACGTCGACCTCGACCGCCGGGCGTGGTCGCGCCTGCGCGAGAGCCACCCGATGAGCCTGGAGCAGAGCGACCTCGCGCGGCTGCGCGGCCTGGGTGAGCGGCTCGACCTCAACGAGGTGGAGGAGGTGTACCTGCCGCTGTCGCGGTTGCTGCACTTCTACGTCGAGGCCACCCACGGGCTGCGGCTCGCGACGAGCGAGTTCCTCGGCGAGCGTCCGACCCGCGTGCCGTTCGTCGTGGGGGTGGCCGGCTCGGTGGCGGTGGGCAAGTCGACGACGTCGCGCATCCTCAAGGAGCTGATGAGCCGCTGGCCGCACACCCCGCGCGTCGAGCTCATCACGACCGATGGCTTCCTCCACTCCAACGCCGAGCTGGAGCGACGAGGGCTGCTGCAGCGCAAGGGTTTTCCCGAGTCGTACGACCGACGCGCCCTGATGCGGTTCATCGCCGCGGTCAAGTCGGGGATGCCGGTGGTCGAGGCACCGCAGTACTCGCACCTCACCTACGACGTGCTGCCCGACACGATCCGGGTGCGCCGGCCCGACGTGCTGATCGTCGAGGGGCTCAACGTGCTGCAGCCGCCGACGGTTCGCCCGGACGGGTCGAGCACCGGCGCGATCTCGGACTACTTCGACTTCTCGGTCTACGTCGACGCGCCCGTCGAGGAGATCCGCACCTGGTACGTCGAACGCTTCCTCCGGTTGCGCGAGACCGCGTTCGCCGACCCGCAGTCGTACTTCCACCGGTACGCGCGGCTGAGCGACGACGAGGCGCGCGAGACGGCTGCGTCGATCTGGGAGCAGATCAACGAGCCGAACCTGGTCGAGAACGTGCTGCCGACGCGAGACCGGGCCACGCTCGTGCTGACCAAGGGTGCCGACCACGCCGTGACGGGCATCCGGCTGCGCAAGATCTGAGCCGAGCGTCGCGAGAGGCGACGCGGCACGGGCCGGTCAGTACCAGTGCGGCGAGCGGGCGTTCCACTGGTCGAGCGCGTTGCACGGGGTGCCGTACGACCGCTTGATGTAGTCGAGCCCCCACTTGATCTGGGTGACCGGGTTGGTGCGCCAGTCGCCCGCGACGGTGCCCATCTTGCTGCCCGGCAGCGACTGCGGGATGCCGTAGGCGCCGGACGAGGCGTTCTCCGCCTTGTAGTTCCAGCCGCTCTCACCGATCCAGAGCCGCTCGAGGCAGGGCCACTGCGACTGGCTGAAGCCGTACTCGGGCATCAGCACGCGGGCAGCGGCCTTGGGGTCCTGCCGCGCGTTGGCGATGAGCCGCTTGCGCTCGGCGGCGGCGGCGGCCCGCTCGGCGGCGGCCTTGCGGGCCTTGGCCAGGGCCGCGGCCTTGACCTTCTCGCGCTGGGCGCTGCGGGCGGCAGCGACGGAACGCTGGGTGTTGGTGGCGCTGCGGTCGGCGGCGACCCGCACGGCGTCGGCCTGCTCGGTCTTGCTCTGCTCGGTGGAGGTGCTGTTGGTGACGCCGTCGACGGCGAAGGTCAGCGTGTCGGCGCTCGCGGTACCACCCGACATCGCAGCAGCCACCCCACCGGTGCACAGCACGGCTGCCGCGACGCCCGACGCGAGCACCGGCCGGCCGAGCGGGGTCCGCGCCGCGTGCGAAGCGCCCGGTCGCCGCGGGGCGGCATGACGGGGCGCGTGGCGCGGGGTGTAGCGGGCCATGGGCAGGCAGGAACCTCTCAGGGGGGATCACGCAGTCAGGGGTCGGGGCGACGGGGAGCCCCGGGGCGTTACCGAATCGAGACCTTACTGTAGGCGATGGGGGGAAGGGGGCGAAATCGTCACCTGAACCTGCACTCAGGTAGTGACGAGTGCCACCTAGACCTCGATGCCCTCGAGCAGGTCGGTCACGAGCGCCGCGATCGGGCTGCGCTCGCTGCGGGTGAGCGTCACGTGGGCGAACAGCGGGTGGCCCTTGAGCGCCTCGACGACCGCGACGACGCCGTCGTGCCGCCCCACCCGCAGGTTGTCGCGCTGGGCGACGTCGTGGGTGAGCACGACCCGCGAGTTCTGCCCGATCCGCGACAGCACGGTGAGCAGCACGTTGCGCTCCAGGCTCTGGGCCTCGTCGACGATGACGAACGCGTCGTGCAGCGA
>DASSQL010000481.1:0-13469 GCA_035702525.1 Ornithinibacter sp.
TGGTCGGCGGCCGTCGTGCGCTGGCTGACCGCCCGCGGCATCAGCCTGTACGGCTCGCGGGTGCTGGTCGTGCGCGGCCGGACGACCGGGGAACCGCGCAGCACCCCGGTCAACCTGCTCGAGCTCGACGGCGAGCGCTACCTCGTCGCCCCTCGCGGCAACACGCAGTGGGTGCGCAACGCCCGGGCCGCCGGGGTCGCCGAGCTGCACCTGGGCAAGCGCGCCGAGGCCGTCGAGCTCGTCGAGCTGCCCGCCGACCAGCGGGTGCCGGTGCTGCGCGTCTACCTCACCAGGTGGGGCTGGGAGGTCGGCCGGTTCGTCGAGGGCCTGTCGAAGACGTCGACCGATGCCGAGATCGCCGCGGTCGCCCCCGGGATGCCGGTCTTCCACGTCCGCGCCGCCGGGTGAGGGTCGAGTCGGGTGCTGGAACGGCTCCCGGGGCAACCGCCTGAGCACCCAACTCGGGGCCGTTGTGGCTAGGGTCGGGCCCGTGAGCGACGCACTGGTGCACCGGGACGACGACGACCGCATCGCGGTGCTCACCCTCGACTCCCCCGCCAACCGCAACGCGCTCTCCCGCCGCCTGGTCGCCGAGCTGACCGAGCACCTGGCCGAGGCCGGTACCGACGAGTCGCTGCACGGCGTGCTGCTGCGCTCCTCCCACCCGGTGTTCTGCGCCGGCGCCGACCTCAAGGAGGCCGCGACCGTCGACATGGTCGAGTCGGCCCGCCGGATCATCGACCTCCAGCGCGCGATCGCCGACCTGCCCGTCCCGGTGGTCTGCCGCCTCGACGGCCCGGTGCGCGCCGGCGGCCTGGGCCTGGTCGCATCCGCCGACGTCGTGGTCTGCCGCGACGACGTGACCTTCGCCCTCACCGAGGTGCGCCTGGGCCTCGCGGCCGCGGTGATCTCCATCCCGCTGCGGGCCCGGCTGAGCCCGCGCGCGGCATCCGACTGGTTCCTCACCGGCCGGTCGGTGGGTGCGCAGGAGGCCCGTGAGCAGGGACTGGTCACCCACGTGGTCGCCGCCAGCGAGCAGGATGCCGCGGTCGGTCGGGTGCTCGACGACCTGAGGGCCGGCGCCCGGCAGGGCCTGGTCGAGGCCAAGCGGCTGCTCAACGCCGACCTGGTGGCGGCGTTCGACGAGCGCGGTGACGAGATGGCCCGGTTGAGCGGCCTGTTGTTCCACTCGGCGGTCGCCCAGGAGCGGATGGCCGCGGCGCTGCGCCGCTGAGCCCTGCCACCGGCGCGGGCACGTCCCACCGCCTCGGTGAACGGCCCGACGTTCCGGGATGAGGAACGTGTGTGGTCGCGATCCCGTGGCCCAGCGACCCTCAGTGAGTGACGGCACGGCGCCGTCCCACCACTGAACGCAAGGGAGCGCCAGTGCCCACCGTGACGATCCACCCCACGGGCGAGGTCATCTACCTCGAACCGGGAGAGACCGTGCTCAGCGGCCTCTACAAGGCGGGGTTCGCCTACACGGTCGGCTGTCGGCGCGGTGGCTGTGCGATCTGCAAGGTCGACTGCCGTTCCGGAGGGTTCCAGTACAACCACCCCGTCGCCGACACCGTCATCACCGATGCCGAGCGCCATGACGGCACGTGCCTGAGCTGCCGTGCCGTGCCCGAGACGGACATCACCATCGAGCTCCGCGGCGAGCACGTCCGCCTCGTCAGCACCTTCCTGCACCAGATCAACGACAAGGCCCGGCAGCGCGCCGAGGCGTACGCAGCCGCGGCGGTCACGTCCGGCACGACCCACAAGGAGCAGTAATGGCAGTCATGAGGTTGGGCTACGCCCACGTTCGCGTCACGGACATGGCCGAGGCCAAGGACCACTACGCCAACACGCTGGGGCTCTACGAGACCCTGTCCGAGGGCAACAAGACCTACTACAAGGCCTGGGACGAGTGGGACCACCACTCGGTCGTGCTCGAGGAGGGCGGGGTCGGGCTGGTCAAGTACGGCTGGAAGGTGCAGTACTCCAGCGACATCGACGAGATCGAGAAGAAGGCCCGGGCCTTCGGCGTCACCGTCGAGCGGATGAGCAGGGGCGAGAACCCGGAGATCGGCGACGGCATCCGGTTCACCACCCCCTCCGACCACGTCTTCGAGGTCTACCACGAGGCCACCCTCATCGGCACCGAGGTCGGGACGCACAACCCCGACGTCTTCCCGCGCCACCTCGTGGGCGTCGGCGTGCCGGCCCTCGACCACTCACTGATCACGGCAGAGGACCCGGGCATGATGGACCGGTTCCTGCGTGACGTCTTCGGCTTCTACGCCACCGAGCGGGTGCAGACCAGCCTGGACGACGACGCCGACATCATCGCGACCTGGATGACGAACTCCACCCAGATCCACCAGCTCGCCGTGCTCGCCGGCCCGCAGGGCAAGCTGCACCACTTCGCCTTCCGACTCGGTGACTGGGTCGAGGTCGGCCGCGCCGCGGACCTGTTCTCGATGGACGACGTGCCGATCGACGTCGGCCCCACCCGCCACGGCATCACCCGCGGACAGACCGTCTACTTCTTCGACCCGTCGGGCAACCGCAACGAGGTCTTCGCCGGCGGCTACCTCGCCTACCCGGACCGCCCGATGCACGTCTGGACCCCGGATGCGCTCGGCAAGGGCGTGTTCTACCACGCTCGCGAGCTGAACGACGCGTTCACCTCGGTGCTCACCTGACCCGCACCTGACCGCGTCCTCACCCCGGCGACGGCGGCGCGCCGTCGGCCGCCGTCGCCGGTCGGTGGCGCCTGCCCCAACCCCCGAACCCCATCCGTCACCGTCGACGAGGAGCCGCAGATGCTCGTGCGTACCGAGACCGCCCTGACCTATGCCGGGGCCAGGGTGGCCCTCGACGCGGCTCTCGCCCGCGCCGAGGAGCTCGGTGGCGCGTTCAACATCGCGGTCACCGACACCGCCGGCGGGTTGCTGGCGTTCGCGCGGATGGACGGGGCCTTCGCCGGCTCCGGCGCGATCGCCCAGGACAAGGCCTGGACCGTCGCCGGCTTCGGTGGCCTGCCGACCGACGCCTTCTACGACGCCATCGCCGGCGAGGACGCGGTGCGCATGGGCATCGGCCAGCGCGGCCGGGTCGCGGCCTTCGGTGGCGGCGTCCCCGTCGTCGTCGACGGCACCTTCGTCGGGGCGGTCGGCGCGTCCGGCGGCTCCGCAGCCCAGGACAAGGAGGTCGCCGTCGCCGGCGCCACCGCGGTCGCCGCCGCCCTGGATGCCGCGCGGCCCGAGGCCGCCGGCCCACCCCGCCAGACCCGAGAGGACGCACGATGACCCCGTTCATGCAGCGCGTGGCCGAGCTCGTCGGCACGCCGGAGGAGGACCTGCCCGACCTCGAGCAGATCGCCCCGATGCCGGAGACCCGGATCAGCCGCCGGATCGCCACCGGCACCGGCGCCGACCGGCAGGTCGCCATCCGGTCGCTCGCCGAACAGCTCGTCAGCGAGGCCAACGCGATCCTCGCCGAGTCCGACGACCGGCTCGGCCTGGTCGACGAGACGCTGCCCCACGAGCTCGCGTTCCGGGTGACGCACCGGAACCGAGCGGCTCGGGTGTCGACGACGTTCGAGGACGGCACGGCCTACGGCCGGCTCGTCGGTGACGGATTCGACTCCGAGCTCCCCCAGGAGCTCGACGGCCCGGACGCCCTGCCGGACCTCATCGTGCGCCTTCTCGTCGAGTCGGGCGTCACCCACCACCACGTCCACTGACATCCCACGCTCCACCGCCCTCAAGGAGGCACCGTGCAGTACGAACTTCGAACCCAGGTGATCGAACCGCCCCGCAGGACGTTCACCCACCTCGTGAAGCGCTACGGCGACCGCCCCGCCTCGCGCTACGAGGAAGGCACGATCGACATCCAGCCGAAGGAGAACTTCCACTACCGGCCGCTCTGGGACCCCGAGCACGAGCTCTACGACGAGACCTACAGCGACTTCCGGCTGACCGACCCCTACTCGTTCACCGACCCCAGGCAGTACTACTACGCCCCCTACGTCACCTCGCGGGCAGCGATGGCCGATGCCGTCGCGTCGACCCTGGACTACCTCGACTCGCGGGGCCTGCTCTCGCGGCTGCCGGACGGCTGGTCGGCCGTCATGGCCGAGCTCCTCGTGCCGTTGCGGCACTACGAGTCGGGCGCCCAGATGATCTCCTGCGACATCACCCGATTCGGCTTCGGCACGACGATCACCCAGTGCGCCGGGTTCGCGGCGTTCGACCGGATCGGCAACGCCCAGGCCATCAGCCGGCTCGGCATCGCCCTCGGCGGTGGCACGGCCGAGCTGCTCGGTGAGGCGAAGACCCGCTGGGTCGAGGATGCCGCGCTGCAGGGTATGCGCCGCTACGTGGAGGAGCTGTTCCTCGAGAAGGACTGGGGCAAGGCCCTCATCCGGCTCGACGTGCTCGACCGGCTGGTCTACGGCCTGTTCTTCACCCACCTCGACGACGCCGCCATCGACGCCGGGGCCGGGTCCTACAGCCTGTTCGCGCAGCACCAGGCCGCCTGGTTCAAGGACCAGCGAAAGTGGATCGACGCCCTGTACAAGGCGTGGGTCGTCGACCCCGAGACCGGCGCCTCGAACAAGGCCCTGCTCGCGGCAACCACCACGTCGGCGCTCGATGCCGCACTCGCGGCCGTCGCACCGCTCGCCGCCCGCGTCGACGAGCTCGTCGGTGCCGGCGCGGCCGGCACCGTCGAGACCACTGCCACCACCGTGCGCGACGCCGTCGCGACGCTGACGGCCTGAGCGGAAGGACGACGCCATGAGCACCACCGCCTCCACCCGCACCGTCGGCGTGGACATCCAGGAGAGCGAGACCAACCGGTCGGTCGTCGAGGCCATCGAGCTCACGAACGACGGCTGCACGGTGCAGCACATGCCGGGGCTCGTGCGGATCTCCGCACCCGGCCGCCTGGTCATCACCCGTGAGTCGGTCGAGGAACGTCTCGGCCGCGAGTGGGAGACCCACGAGTTCCAGCTCGCGATCGTGAGCTACTTCGGGCACATCAAGGAATGGGATGACGACGAGATCGTCATCGCCTGGGACCACTGAGAAAGGCTGCGAGACATGACGATCGCCCCCAAGGCCCCGCGCAAGCTGACCATGAAGCAGCGCTACGAGTCGCTGACCCGTGACCTCGACTGGGACCCCTCCTACGTCGAGAAGAAGGACGTCTTCCCCCACACCGAGTTCGAGGGCATCAAGATCCACGACTGGAGCAAGTGGGAGGACCCCTTCCGCCTCACCGTGGACTCGTACACGAAGTACCAGGCGGAGAAGGACAAGCGCCTGTACGCCGTGCTCGACGGCTTCGCCCAGAGCCAGGGTCACCTCTCGCTCACCGAGGCCAACTACCTCAACGCGATGAAGCTGTTTCTCCAGGGCGTCACCCCGCTGGAGTACGCGGCGCACCGCAACTTCGCCTACCTCGCCCGTCACCTCGACGGCCCGGGCCCGCGGTTCGCGGCCCTGTGCCAGTCGATCGACGAGCTGCGCCACACGCAGACCGAGATCCACACCCTGAGCAACTACAACAAGTACTACGGCGGCTTCCACAACTACCTCGAGCAGCACGACCGGGTCTGGTACCTGTCGGTGCCGAAGTCGTTCTTCGACGACGCGCTCTCGTCGGGACCGTTCGAGTTCCTCATCGCCATCGGCTTCTCGTTCGAGTACCTGCTGACCAACCTGCTCTTCGTGCCGTTCATGTCGGGCGCCTCGTTCAACGGTGACCTCCCGACGATGACCTTCGGCTTCTCGGCGCAGTCCGACGAGTCACGTCACATGACCCTGGGCCTCGAGGCGATCAAGTTCCTCCTCGAGCAGGACGAGGCGAACGTGCCGATCGTGCAGGCCTGGATCGACAAGTGGTTCTGGCGCGGCTACCGCGTCACGGCACTGGTCGCCCAGATGCTCGACTACATGCTCCCGCGCAAGGTGATGAGCTGGAAGGAGGCCTTCGAGCTGTACTTCGAGCAGCAGATGCTCGGCGGCCTGTTCGAGGACCTCGCCTTCTACGGCATCACCCCGCCGAAGCACGTCGAGGACGCCATCGCCGAGAAGGAGGTCCTCTCCCACCAGGTGTACTGGACCCTCTACCAGTTCTCGCACGCGGCGGCCTTCACGACGACGGTGCCCGACGCCGACGCGCAGAAGTGGCTCTCCGAGAACTACGCCGAGACCTTCGACAAGCTGTACAAGCCGCTCTGGGACAAGGAGCAGCGCAACGTCGAGGCCGGTGGCCGGCACTTCCTGCGCGGGCTGCCCCAGCTCTGCCAGGTGTGCCAGGTCCCGATGCTCTTCACCGAGCCGGGCGACCCGACCACGCTGTGCCAGCGCGACTCGGTCTACAAGGGCGAGAAGTTCCAGACCTGCTCCAACGGGTGCCAGTGGATCTTCGAGCGCGAGCCGGAGAAGTACGTGCAGGCATGGCTGCCGGTGCACCAGATCTACCAGGGCAACTGCGGTGGCCCGACGGTGCCCGACGTTCTGGCCTGGTACGGCATCCAGGACGGTGACGGCGGCGAGTACAAGGGCTCGGTCGACGACAACAACTGGAACAGGTGGCACAACGCCGCGGACCACTCCAACATCGGATCGGAGGGCTGATCATGGCCGTCAAGAGCATCGGCACGTACGACTTCCCGTCCCGTTCCCGCCAGGAGCTGTACGGCGACGACCAGCTCGTGCACCTGTGGTTCCAGGAGAACCCGTGGTTCTGCGCCGCGGCCTGCTTCCGGGCCCCGAAGGCGATGACGTGGGGTGACTTCTGGACCGCCCTCGTCGTGCCCTTCGCCGAGGAGGACCCGGACTTCGACCCGGATGCCGACCGGGTGTGGACCCTGCACGGGCAGACCTTCGTGCCGCGTGACGACCAGACCCTCGAGGAGATCGGCGTCGAGCACAAGGACGTCATCGGGATGAAGGTCGTCGCCTGACGCGACCGCCGCCCCTCTCGACTTCGTGCGACTTACCCGCGGTTCTGCCGCCGCTTCCGGCTCGAAACCGTAGGCAAGTCGCACGAAGTCGAGTACCCCCTGCCAGATCCGAGCAAGTGAGCGAGCCATGAGCCAGACCCACACGATCACCATCGAGCCGCTCGGCCGAGAGGTCGAGTGCCGCGAGGACCAGACCATCCTCGACGCGTGCCTGCGCAGTGGCGTCTGGCTGCCGCACTCCTGCACCCACGGCACCTGCGCCACGTGCAAGGCCGACGTGCTCGACGGCGACGTCGACCACGGTGCGGCGAGCACCTTCGCCCTGATGGACTACGAGCGCGACGAGGGAAAGCTGCTGCCGTGCACGGCGTGCCCACGCTCGGACGTCACCATCGAGGCCGACATCGACGTCGACGAGTCGCCCGAGGTCTTCCCGGTGGAGGACTACACGGGCACGGTCATCGAGCTGACCGAGATCGCCCGCGACACGGTGCGCCTGGTCATCGCGCTCGACCGCGAGATCGGCTTCAACGCCGGGCAGTACCTGAAGTTCCAGGTGCCCGCCCGCGACGGGCTGCCCGCGGTCGACCGCACCTGGTCGATCGCCTCGCCGCCCACCGAGCCCCGCGAGCTCGAGTTCCACATCCGCAACGTCCCGGGTGGCCGGGGCACCGACGGGTGGGTGTTCGGGGGGCTGACCCTCGGCGACACCGTGTCCGTGTCCGGCCCCTACGGCCGCTTCGTGCTCAAGCCCGCGGACGACCGGCACGCCATCCTGGTGGGCGGTGGCACCGGCCTCGCCCCGCTGAAGTCGATGCTCCGGCACGCTCTCGAGGACGGGGCCTACGAGGGCCACCTCAGCCTCTACCAGGGCGCCCGCTCACGCGAGTGGCTCTACGACGTCGAGTTCTTCCGTTCTCTCGCAGCCGAGTTCCCCGACCAGTTCACCTACCGCCCGTGTCTGTCCGAGGAGACCGCAGACGAGGTCGGCGCGGATGCGGCGGCCTACGGCTACGGCATGGTCACCGACGTGATCGCCGCCGACCACGCGACGCTGAACGGGTGCACCGGCTACCTCTGCGGCCCGCCGCCGATGGTCGATGCCGCGCTGAAGACCCTGATGGGCAAGCGGCTCTTCCCGCGCGACATCCACCGCGAGGACTTCTTCAACGAGGGGGACAAGGCCACCGGCGGCGTCCGCTCGCCACTCATCAAGCGCTGAGTCCGGGGTCTCGGAGCGGATGCCGCGCGCCCGGCATCCGACCTGCCGTCGCCTACCGCGTGGTAGGTGGACCGATCGCATCACCTACCAGGCGGTAGCGGAGGGTGAGTGCGGCCGGCCCGGCTACAGGCCGGACTCGCGCAGGAGCCGGCTCAGGGTGAACGCGGCGGTGCGCACGGCCGGGCCCAGGGTGCCGGGGTCGACCGACCCGGTTACGCCGGTGACCGACAGGGCGGCGGCGACCTTGCGGTCGGCGCCGAACACCGGCGCGGCGACGCAGGACACGCCGAGCTGGGCCTCCTCGAGGTCCAGGGCCATGCCGATCGAGCGGATCTTGCGCAGCTCACGGACCAGGCCGCCCGGCGTCGAGATCGTGCGCGGCGTCAGCCGGGGCAGGCCGGCATCGATCCGGGCCTGCACGGTGGCCGCCGACGAGTACGCCAGCATCGCCTTCCCCACGCCGGTCGCGTGCGCCGGCAGCCGGCCGCCGGTGCGCGAGACCACCTCGAGCCCGCCGGTGCCCAGGATCTCGACGTAGACGACGTCGACCCCGTCGAGCACCGCGAGGTGGATGCGCTGCCGGGTCACCTCGCGCAGGTCCTCCATGAGCGGCAACGCGGCGTCCGACAGCGAGCGGTGCTGGGGCACCAGCTCGCCACGCTCGAAGAGCCACATGCCCAGCCGGTACCCCTCGCCCGACGGGCCGGACTCCTGCCGCTCCAGCACCCGCAGCGTGACGAGCTCGGCGGTGATGCGGTGCACGGTGCTCTTCGGCAGGCCGGTGCGCCGGGCGAGCTCGCCGAGGCTGAGCACGGGGTCGCGGTCGTCGAACGCCCCGACGATCGCGGCGGCTCGTGAGAGCAGGCTCACAGGGGCGCCGTTCCGCTCAGTGGAACGCATTCGTTGATCGAACCACCTGCCGCCCTGCACTGTCACCCCATCGAAACAGCCGAGGCAAGGGAGCCGCAGATGTCGATCGTCCTCCAGGAGCAGGCGTGGTGCGCCACGACCCCCAAGCGCGCGCAGGGGGACGAGCTGCACGGCTCCGGCCTGAAGTCGGTCGGCAGCGCGCTCGACGTCATGGAGTGCTTCGCGACCGACGGTGAGCTGGGCGTCTCCGACATCGCGCGCCGGCTCGGGGTGGCGAAGTCGACGGCGCACCGCCTGCTGCAGACCCTGGCCAGCCGTGGGTTCGTCGAGCAGGTCTCCCACTCCGGGCAGTACCGCCTCGGGATGCACGTCTACGAGCTCGGTGCCCTCGCGCTTGCCCGCAACGAGCTGCGCCACGCGGCCCTGCCCTTCCTGCGCCAGGTGGCGACCGCCACCGGGGTCACCGTCAACCTGGCCGTGCCCGACGGTCCCGACGTCGTCTTCGTCGAGCGCATCGAGAACACCGACGGCGTGCGCATCCTCGGACACTTCGGCCGGCGCCTGCCGGGGCACACCACCAGCAGCGGCAAGGCGATCGCGGCCTGGAACCCGGCGGCCGACCTGGCCCGCCGGCGAGCGGGCTTCCCGCCCCGGGTCAGCCACACCGTGCGCACCGAGGCCGACTGGGACCGCTGCCTCGAGAACGTGCGCAAGCTCGGGTACGCCGTCTCGCACGGCGAGTCCTTCGACGGCGCCTCGTCGGTGGCCGTGCCCGTGGTCTCCCATCGCGTGGCCATCGCGTCGGTGTCGGTGTTCGGCCCCACCGAGGCCATCGCGCCCCAGGTCGACCGCCTGGTGCCGGTGCTCGTCGCCGCCAGCCGCCGGATCGCCCGCGCGCACAGCGCCTGAGGTCCGGCCACCCGCGATGTTCCCGGGAGCGGAACATCGCGAGCGCGCTCGCGCCGCGCTCCGTACCGTCGTGAGGGAAGGCGCCACCGCGCCCCGCCCCCGCGCCGCTTCGCGTGGGCCCCAGGAAGGACACCCGTGGACCACCAGACCCGCACGCAGGTCGCCGGCGCGCTGCTCGCGGCGTACGACTCCAAGGAGCCGCTCGAGCCGCTGACCACCACCCACCCGGGGATGACCCTCGAGGACGCCTACGCCATCCAGCTGCTACAGATCGAGCAGCGGCGTTCGCAGGGGCGCACCGTGCGGGGCCACAAGGTCGGCCTCACCAGCGCCGCGATGCAGCGCCTGCTCGGTGTCACCGAGCCCGACTACGGCCACCTGCTCGACGACTTCTTCCACCTCGAGCACATGCCGATCCCGGTCGACCTGTTCGTGCAGCCGCGCATCGAGCCCGAGGTCGCCTTCGTCCTGAAGAGGAAGCTCAAGGGGCCGGGCGTGACCGTGCACGAGGCGCTGCGCGCCGTCGACTTCGTGCTCCCCGCCCTCGAGATCGTCGACAGCCGCATCCGCGACTGGAAGATCGGCCTGTTCGACACGATCGCCGACAACGCGAGCTCGGGCGCCGTCGTGCTCGGCTCGACCCCCACCGACGTCGGCGCGGTCGACCTGCGCCTGGCCGGTGCCACCTTCCACCGCAACGCCGAGGTGGTCGGCACCGGTGCCGGCGGCGCCGTGCTCGGCTCGCCGCTCAACTCCCTGGTCTGGCTCGCCAACACCGTCGGTGCCCGCGGAGTCACCCTCGAGAAGGGCGCCGTCGTGCTGCCCGGCTCGGTCTGCGCCATGTCCCCCGTCGCCGCGGGCGACGCCTTCACCGCGACGTTCGCCGGGCTCGGCAGCGTCACCGCTCGCTTCGTCTGACCGTCCCAACGCTTCGAGGAGCGCCATGTCCACCACCCCCAGGACCAAGGGCACCGCCGCCATCGTGGGTCCCGGCAACATCGGCACCGACCTGATGTTCAAGCTGATGCGCCGCAGCGACGTGCTCGACCCGCGCTGGATGATCGGCGTCGACCCGGCCTCCGACGGCCTTCGGCGCGCCACGTCGCTCGGCCTCGAGGCCAGCCACGAGGGCGTCGACTGGCTGCTCGCCCAGGACGAGCTGCCCGACATCGTCTTCGAGTGCACGTCGGCCAAGGCGCACGCGGCGAACGCGCCGCGCTACGCCGAGGCCGGCATCCTCGCCGTCGACCTGACGCCCGCCGCGGTCGGCCCGTACCTCTGCCCGCCGGTCAACCTCGACTTCAACCTCGACGCGGTCAACGTCAACATGATCACCTGCGGGGGCCAGGCCACCACGCCGATGGTCAAGGCCGTCTCGTCGGTCGTGCCGGTGCCGTACGCCGAGATCGTCGCCTCGATCTCGAGCAGGTCCGCCGGCCCGGGCACCCGCGCCAACATCGACGAGTTCACCGAGACGACCTCCGAGGCCCTCGAGGTCGTGGGGGGCGCCGCCAAGGGCAAGGCGATCATCATCCTCAACCCGGTCGAGCCGCCGCTGATGATGCGCAACTCGGTGTTCTGCGCCATCCCGGCCGAGGCCGCCGAGCCCGGCGAGCTGCAGGACCGCATCCTGGCCTCCATCCACGCGATGGTCGCCGAGGTGCAGGACTACGTGCCCGGCTACCACCTGCGGGCCGACCCCCAGTTCGACCACGCCCGCGACACCTGGAACGGCATGGCCCGGGTATTCGTGCCCATCGAGGTCAAGGGCCGTGGCGACTACCTGCCCGACTACGCGGGCAACCTCGACATCATCACCGCGGCCGCGGCCCGGGTCGGCGACATCATGGTCGCCCACCGGCTCGGCGTCGCGTCCACGTGGAAGTCGTCGGCCCAGCTCGGCGACGTCCCTGACCCGCTCGTCGGCGCCGCCGCCGCGCAGAAGGCCGGTGTCTGACATGGGTGACATGACGATCCGCCCCGAGGACGTCCCCGTCGTCGTCGAGGAGCCGACCGAGAGCGACGTGCTCGCCAACACCCCGACGGCGGGGGGTGAGCGGGACCTGCGGATCACCGACTCCACGCTGCGCGACGGGTCGCACGCGATGAGCCACCAGTTCACCGAGGAGCAGGTGCGCGGGGTCGTGCACGCCCTCGACGCGGCCGGCGTGCAGGTCATCGAGGTCTCGCACGGTGACGGCCTCGGCGGCTCGAGCTTCAACTACGGCTTCTCCAAGGTCGAGGAGATGCGACTCATCTCGGCCGCGGTCGAGGAGGCCACCCAGGCGAAGATCGCCGTCCTGATGCTCCCCGGGCTCGGCACGCTGCACGACCTGAAGAACGCCCACGCAGCCGGTGCCTCGGTCGCGCGCATCGCCACGCACTGCACCGAGGCCGACGTCTCGATCCAGCACTTCGGGGCCGCCCGCGCGCTCGGCATGGAGACCGTCGGCTTCCTCATGCTCAGCCACAAGGCCTCGCCGGACAAGCTCGCCGAGCAGGCCCGGATCATGGTGGATGCCGGGGCCCAGTGCGTCTACGTCGTCGACTCCGCGGGTGCGCTGGTCCTCTCCGACGCGCAGGAGCGGATCACCTCGGTGATCAACGAGATCGGCGGGGAGGCGCAGGTCGGCTTCCACGGCCACCAGAACCTCAGCCTCGGCATCGCGAACTCGGTGCTGGCCTACCAGGCCGGTGCGCTGCAGATCGACGGCGCACTGTGCGCCCTCGGTGCCGGCGCGGGCAACAGCCCGACCGAGGTGCTCGCGGCGACCTTCGAGCGGATGGGCATCCGCACCGGCGTCGACCTTGGTGAGGTGCTGTCGGCCGCCGAGGACGTCGTGCGCCCCTTCATCCCCCGCCTGCCGTGGATGGACCGCGCGTCGATCACCCAGGGCTACGCCGGTGTCTACAGCTCGTTCCTGCTGCACGCCGAGCGGGCCGCCGAGCGCTACGACGTGCCGGCGCACGAGATCCTGCAGAAGGTCGGCGAGTACGGCTACGTCGGTGGCCAGGAGGACATGATCATCGACATCGCCCTCCAGCTCGCCGAGGAGAAGTCGCACCTGATCGAGCTCGGCGACCTCGCCGGCATGGGCGTGCGCTGATGGCTCCCGAGACCGAAGCAGGCGCGGCACCGGCCGGCGGCTGGGACGTCGAGTCGGTCGCCGCCGAGCTGCTGCGCTGCGAGGACGAGCAGCGCGAGCGCGAGCCGTTCACCGACGAGTGGCCCGGCCTCGACCTCGACACGGGGTACGAGATCCAGGACCTGAACCTGCAGAAGCGGCTGGACCGCGGCGAGAAGCTGATCGGCGTCAAGCTGGGCCTGACCAGCCGCGCCAAGCAGCAGCGGATGGGTGTGCACTTCCCGTTCGTCGCCTGGCTCACCGACGCCATGGTGCTGCCGGTCGGCGACCCGGTGCCCCAGGACCGGCTGATCCACCCGCGGATCGAGCCCGAGATCGTCTTCGTCATGGGCGACCGGCTCGAGGGCCCGGGCGTCAC
>DASSQL010000482.1:0-9473 GCA_035702525.1 Ornithinibacter sp.
CAGCAGACTCGTCATCAACCACAGCAGAACCCAGAAGGTCCACCGGAGGCCGAGACGGATCGTGTCGAACGTCATGAGCCCATTGTGACACCGATCACGTCCGAACGGTTGATGTAATTCTGTCCGAACGGCTGATGTCGAAGGTTCGCCGCGTCAGGACCCCCGAACCGGTAGGTGGGTCGGCAGCGACATCCGGGACCCCCGCCGGGGTCGGTGGTGGCCGCCGAGCTCGAGCAGGCGCTGCACCCGGTAGCGGTGCCCGGCATACGGCGCGAGCAGCTCGGCGAGGCCGTCGTCGTCGACCGGGGTGCCGGTGAGGGCCCAGCCGATGTCCTTGGCCACGTGGTAGTCGCCGAAGCTCACCTCGTCGGGCAGCCCCAGGGCCCGCTGGGCCACCTCGGCCCAGGTCCACCGCCCGACGCCGGGCAGCGCGGTGAGCCGGGCCCGGGCGAGGTCGGCGGGCAGGTCGGCGCACTCCTCGAGGCGCCCGGCGTGGCCGACGGCGCGCACGACGGTGCGGGAGCGGCCCGGGTCGACGCCGGCTGCCAGCCACTCCCACGACGGGATCGCGGCCCAGCCACGCGGGTCGGGCGGCACGACGAGGCCGAGGTCTTCACCGGCCCCGGGCGCCGGCTCACCGAAGCGGCGCACGAGCCGGCGGTAGCCCGCGAAGGCCTCCTTGCCGGTGACCTTCTGCTCGATGATCGAGGCCACCAGGGCCTGCACGACCAGCCCCGAGCGCGGCACCCGCCAGCCGGGAAACACCCGCCACGCATCGGCGACGGCCGGGTGGAGGGGTTCGAAACCGGCCGGGTCGTCGCGCTCACCGAGGAGGTCGGGCACCTGCGCCAGGGCCCACCGGGCCCCGCTCCCCCACGCCGTCGCGGACACCTCGCCGGCCGACGGCAGCGCGGCCAGGCGCAGCGTGACCGGCCCGTCCGGGGTACGCCAGGCGAACCACCAGCCGGCGTCGTCACGACGGCTCGTGGGGTCGCCCCCACCGCGGCGGAACGTGCTGACGACCGCCCCGAGCGGCACGGGGCGGCGGGTGCGGACGACGCGGCTGGTGGGCGTCGCCCGGGCGGGGACGGGGTCGGTCACGGCACTCCTGGAAGGGGTGGATCGCCCGCGAGCCTAGCCGCGGCCACCGACGACGTGAGACCGGCCACGGGCCGGCCCCCGGCGAGCGGCGCAGCAGGAGAATGGAACGGCCACGGAGGTGTTCGTCATGGGTGCACCGGTCATCGAGGTCAGGGCGCTGTCGAAGTCGTTCGGCACGACCGTTGCGCTCGATGGTCTGGACCTGGTCGTCCAGCCCGGGGAGGTCAGCGGTTTCCTCGGGCCCAACGGGGCGGGCAAGACCACGACGATCCGCGCCCTCCTGGGCCTCATCCGCGTCGATCAGGGCTCGGCGCGGGTGCTCGGCCTGGACCCCTGGCGCGATGCCGTGCGGCTGCACCCTCGCGTGGCCCACGTGCCCGGCGACGTCGCACTGTGGCCCACCCTGTCGGGCGGCGAGACGCTCGACCTCCTCGCGCGGATGCACGGCACGGTCGACCCCGCGCGGCAGGCCCGGCTGGTCGAGCTGTTCCGGCTCGACCCGACGACCAAGGTGCGCGCCTACTCCAAGGGCAACCGTCAGAAGGTGGCACTGGTCGCGGCGCTGGCGACGGACGCCGAGCTCTTCCTCCTCGACGAGCCGACCGCGGGTCTCGACCCGCTGATGGAGGCCGCCTTCCGCGACGAGGTGGCGGGGCTGCGCGACCGTGGCGCGACGGTGCTGCTCAGCAGCCACGTCCTGGGTGAGGTCGAGCGGCTGTGCGACACCGTGACGATCATCCGCGACGGCCGGGTCGTGGAGTCCGGCAACCTCGCCGAGCTGCGCCACCTCACCAGCTCGACGGTGACCCTGCGCACCCGCTGCGGCATCCGCCGACCGGGCGGGCTCGCCTGTGTCGCAGCCGTTCCCGGGGTGCACGACCTGCGCGTCGACGGCGACGACGTCACCTTCCAGGCCGACACCCAGGGGGTCGGCGACGTGCTGACCGCCCTGACCTGGCTCGACGTCGTCGACATCACCTGGCAGCCCGCCTCGCTCGAGGACCTCTTCCTGCGTCACTACGCCGACGCGACGCCCGGGGGCGCAGGCCGGCCATGAGCAGGTCCGAGACCCCGGTCCGGGCGACGGGTCCCGGCCGCCACGCCATCCGCACGGAGGGCGCCGCGCGCACCCTTGGCGCCCACGCGGCCCCGGCGCGGGGACGGCGTACCTGGCGGACCCCGCACCAGCCCTGCGCCGGCTCGGGGCGGCTGCTGCGGCTGGCGCTGCGCGAGGACCGGGTGCGGATCGCGCTGTGGACCGCCGGGCTGACCGGGATGGCGCTGTTCACGGTGCCTGCGGTCGAGTCGGCCTACGGCGGCACGGAGGGGATGCAGGCCCGGGCCGAGGTCGCCAGTAACCCGGCCACCGTGCTGATCAACGGCCCGACCTTCACCACCCCCGACCAGGTGACCCTGGGTTCGGTGATCGCCAGCGAGCTCGGAATGATGACCTTCCTGGCCGTTGCGGTCATGAGCATCCTGCTCGTCACCCGGCACACCCGCGCCGAGGAGGACTCCGGCCGCGCCGAGCTCGTCGGGTCCCTGGCCAACGGTCGCTTCGCACCGGCGGTCGCAGCGCTGGGGTCGATGGCCGTCGCCAACGCCGCGGTCGCGCTGGGCCTGTTCGTCGCGCTGCAGGGACACGGGCTGGCCGAGGTCGACCTCGGGGCGTTCTGCGTGTCGGTGGGCGCGGCGGGGCTGGTGTTCGGGGCACTGGCCGCCGTCACGGCCCAGGTGGCCGACCACGCCCGGGCCGCGACCGGGCTCGCCCTCACCGTGCTGGGCGCGACGTACGTGCTGCGCGGCATCGGCGACGTGCGGGACCCGGTCGACGGGACGGCCCTGTCGTGGGTCTCCCCGATGGCGTGGCTGCAGCAGGTGCGCCCGTGGGTCGACCTGCGCTGGTGGCCGGTGGCGCTCACCCTCGGTACGGCCGCGGTGCTGGTCGCCGTCGCGTGGGCGCTCGGGGCGCGGCGCGACCTGGGAGCCGGCCTGGTGCCGAGCCGACGCGGTCGCCGGCACGGGCCGCGGTGGCTCGCCTCCCCGGCCGGGCTGGCGTGGCACGAGCTGACCGGCGACGTCGTCGCCTGGTCGGCCGGGCTGGGCGCGTTCGCGGTGCTGTTCGGCGCGATGACCTCCACGATGGTCGACGCGATGGCCGACATCCCGATGATGCGCGAGTGGATGGCCCTCGACCCGGATGCCGTCACCGAGACCCTGGTCGCCACGGAGGTCTCGTACTTCACCCTCGGCAGCGCGGCGTTCGCGGTCGCCGCGGCGCTGCACCTGCGCCACGAGGAGCAGGCGGGCACCGCGGCGGTCGCCGTTGCGTCCGGGCCCGGGCGCCTCCGGTGGCTGGTCTCGTGGGTGCTCGTCGTGTGCGGGGCCACCCTGCTGGTGCAGCTGGCCGGTGGTCTCGGGCTCGGGGTGGGCGTGGCCCTCGACGGCGGCGACTGGTCGGCGCCCCTCGACCTGGCCGGCGACGCCTTCGTCACCTGGCCCGCGGTCCTGGTCTTCGCCGGCCTCGTGGTGGCCCTGTTCGGGGTGGCGCCGCGGCTCGTGGGACTGGCCTGGGCCCTGGTCTCCTGGGCGCTGTTCGCGGCGATGTTCGGGGTGTTGCTCGACCTGCCGGAGTGGGCCCTGGACCTGTCACCGGTGGAGGCCGCCCCACGGGTGCCCTACGAGGAGGTGGGGGCCGCACCGCTGGTCGCGCTGACCGCGCTGGCGGTGGCGCTGTTCGTCACGGGCGTGGCCGGGTTCCGGCGGCGCGACCTGGGCTGACTGGCTGGCGGCCGCCGTCGCCCGGCCACCGCCGTGGGCGGCCTGCTGCGGCCGTTGGCGGCCTGCTGCGGCCGTTGGCCGCGGGCTGCAGCCCTGGGTGGCCGGCTGCGGCGGTCGTCGATCGGGGCCGCTAGGCCAGCACGTGCTGGACGCAGGTCCTCGCGGTCGGTCGGGCCTCGAGCCGCTCGGCGGCGACGGGTCGGTGACAGACCTGGCAGGTGCCGTAGGTGCCGTCGGCGACCCGCTCGAGGGCGGCCTCCACCTCCGCCAGGTGCTCCCGCGTCTGCTGGGCGACCGCCGACAGCTGGGACCGCTCGTAGGCGATCGTCTGGCCCTCCGGGTCGTGCTCGTCGTCGGCGTTGGAGTCGCGTGAGGCGGCGAAGAGGGCGGTCATGTCGTCGTCCAGTCGGACGAGGCGGTCGAGCAGGGCCGCGCGCTCCTCCTGGAGCCGTGCGGCGGGACGGGCAGGACCCCTCGGACCGGCCGGACCGGCGACGTCGGCCGGCTCGGAAGGACCCGGCGGGGGTCCGGGGCGGCGAGGAGGTGGCGGCACGGGACGGGTCAGCCCAGGTGGCGCGGCGGCACCCGCAGGGGCGGCCCGGCCGGCGTGGAGGGCCCCTTGAAGGCCGCCCACACGTACGTGGGCACCAGGGGCAGGGCCGCCCGGAACGCCACCGGGGGCACCCTCGCCGCCCAGGCCGGCACGTTGTCGCCCGCGGCGAAGGAGGCCGGGTCGGTGAGCACCGGGAGCGTGTAGTCCCAGACGTCGTACGCCGCGAACAGCCGGCGCAGCCCGGCCGGCGTGTAGTAGCGCTCGTAGTAGTGGTCGCCCTTGCCGGTGACCCTCATGTACCGGTCGGCGACCCCCCGCGGCAGCCACGACAGGAAGGGCAGCCGGTGGTGCGGCTCGACCACCTGGAACCGGTGCCCGATGCCGAGGTAGAGCAGCCCCCCGGGTCGCAGCACGCGGAAGATGTCGGCGACGACGGCCTCGGGGTCGACGACGTGCTCGTAGATGTGGTTGAGCACGGCGACGTCCATCGAGTCGTCGTCGAAGGGCAGGTCCTCACCGCGGGCGAGCCGGAAGTCGACCCGCTCGCCGAACCGCGCCCGGGCCTTCTCCAGCCCCGGCTCGTCGATGTCGACCCCGCTGGTGGTCGCCCCGGCCAGGGCGAGCTCGTCGGCGATGAACCCTGCCGAGCAGCCCACGTCGACCGCCCGCAGCCCGTCGAGGGACGGCACCCCCAGCGCGTGCTGCACCACCGCGACGATCTTGGCCGCCTTCTGCCGGCGGCCCTCCTCGTCGAGCATCTTCGCCATGATCTCGGAGTAGGCGAGCTGCTCCTCGCGGTCGCCGGGGCCCTGTCCCGCGGAGTCGGTCACGGCGTCGATCCTAGGAGGTCGTGGCGCCGCCCCCAGGCCCACGCGGACCCGGCGAGCAGCAGGTCGGCCAGCACCGCGAGGAACCGCGCCACGACCACCACGGCGGTCGCGGCGGGCAACGGCATCAGGGTCACGAGCAACAGCGCGAGCACGCCGTCGCGCACCCCGACCCCCGCGGGCACGAGGATGCTGAACATCCCGGCCGCCGAGGCCAGCGCGAACCCACCCACGCAGGTGACGAGCAGCGGCCCGAGCGGGGCCTCCGGTGCCACACTGCGGGCCAGCACGAAGGTGCCCATCCCGGTGGAGACCCAGGCGGCGACGAACCATGCCGAGGTCAGCGCGACGGCCTTGCCGGACAGGTCGTGCTCGAGCGGCTCACGGCGGATCAGCTTCAGCCCGCGGGCGATGATCGCGTTGAGCAGCCGCGGCCAGAGCAGCACGCAGCCCAGCGCCACGGCCAGCACGACCCACCACCACGAGAACGCGTCGCCGCGCGAGGCCACCAGCGGCTGCACCGCCGGGATGCCGAGCAGGCAGCCGGTGAGCACGGCGAGCCCGATCGAGAGGATGCCGACGACCGCCATCCGTCGTCGCGGCACCGCGAGCTTGGCCCCCATCTCGGCCTGGGCGACGACGGTCCACACCGAGCCCGGCAGGTACTTGCCCAGCTGCCCGACGAGGAACACGCTCGACGCCGGCGGCAGGGCGAGGTGGGTGCCGAGGTCCTCGAGCAGCACCCGCCAGCCCATCAGGGTGAGGATCGGCGCCAGCGTCACCAGCACGAAGGCCCCCACCACGACCGGCACGCTCAGCTTGCGCAGCTGCCCGGACACCTCCTGCCAGTTCGCCCAGAGCGCGATGACGCACGCGGCCACGATGACGACGAGCAGGCCGATGCGCAGCGCGTTGAGCGCCCTGGCCCTGGTCACCGAGACCTCCCCCGTGCTCATCGGCGCCGGAAGGTCAGCCGCAGCACGGCGTAGGCCGGTGCGTCACCTCCCGCGGCCTCGGTGCGGGCGTCGCGCATCCGGTCGAGCACGTCGCCGTCGACGTCGCCGACCAGCTTCAGGCCCAGGTCGTCGGCGCGGGCGAGGATGCCGCGCACGTCGGCCGGACGCACCGCGAAGTCGGGGTCGTCGTCGCCGATCGGCACGGTGAGCACGAGCAGGCCGCCGGAGCGAAGCGCCCAGGAGGCCTGCCCGATGGCGTGGTCGACGTCGGATGCCGTGCACCCGCCGGGGTGCAGGCGGGTGATGACGTCGAGGCTCGCGGTGTCGACGTCGAGCACCTCGACGGCCGCGCGCCGGCCGGTCAGCTCGAGCTCGACCGGGGCGAAGCCCACCGCACGCGACCAGCGGCCCATCGGGCTTCCGCTGCCGCTCTCGTCGACGACGACCGACGAGCGGTGCCCGTCGTCGCGGATGCGCACGATGGCGGCGAGGGCCCCCAGTGCCGACCAGGCGGCGACCGGTTCGCCGGGGCGCGGCAGGCCGAGCGCGCGGGCGATGCCCACGGCGTCCCGGGCGTCGTCGTCGACGGCGAGGAGGTCGGTGGCGCGCACCCGCTCCGGGATGTCGGTGGGGGCGAGCTCGACGACGGGGCCACGGCGGGCCCGGATGCCGGCCACGGTCGCCCGCGCGCGTGCCACCGGCCCGAGCGGCACGACCGGACGCGCCGGCTCGACGTCGACCGGGGCGGCGGCCAGGGCCTCGATGCCGCCGACGTAGTTGGCCCAGGGGCCGGTGAGGTCGGGTGGGCGCACCTCGGTCCGCAGCCGCTCGACGACACCGGGCTCGGCGAGGTGCTGCAGCGCGGCGACCAGGGCGTCGCGGTCGGAGGGCGGCACGAGCAGGCCGTCGACCCCGTCGCGCACCTGGTCGGGGAAGGTGCCGACCGCGCTGGCCAGCACCGGGACCCCGTGGCTCAGCGCCAGCTGGGCGTTCTGCGAGGCGGTGGCGGCGCGGTAGGTGAGCGCGACGACGTCGTGCTGCGCCATCAGCTCGGGGATCCGGTCGGCGGGCACGTAGCCCGAGTGCACGTCGACGCGACCCTGCAGGCGTGGGTCGGCGGCCAGCTCGTGCACCCGGCGACCGGCATCCCCCCACATCTCGCCGGCGACGGTGAGGGTCAGGTCGGGTACGTCGCGCAGGGCGTCGACGAGGAGGTCGACGCCCTTGTAGTCGCGCACGATGCCGAGCGAGAGCAGCCGCGGCGGCCCGTGGTACTCGGGGCGGGGGCGCGGCGGGCCACCGGGCAGGTGCGGCGGCAGGTCGAGCTCGCGCACGTGCTGCGCGCCGAGCTCGGCCGCGAGCCGGGCCTGCTCGTCGGAGTGGACGACGACGGCATCCACGCGACGCAGGAGCGCCTCCATCAGCCGTCGGTCGCCGGGGTGGCCCTCGTGCGGCAGCACGTTGTGCGCGATGAGCACGCTGCGCGGCCCGTGGGTGGTCGCGGTGGTGCGGGCCACGCCGGCGGCCCGGAGCAGGGCGAGGTGGGCGGGCACCACGGCGGGGATGACGTGCACCACGACGATGACGTCGACGTCACGCAGCCGGCGGCCGGCGCGCACCCAGGTGTCCGGGCGCGCCCAGGAGAGCACGCGCAGGGTGCGCGGGAAGGGGTCGACGTCGGCCGAGCCACCGGGCACCGACTGCTCGCCCGGGTAGAGCGCCGAGGGGTAGAGGTGGCTCCACGAGACGAGGGTGACCTCGTGCCCGGCCTCGGTCAGCTCGTGGGCGAGGGCGGTGGTGTGCGCGGCGACCCCGCCCTTGTAGGGGTGCGTGGGCCCGACGAGCGCGACCTTGAGCGAAGCGCTGTCAGACACCGTCTCTCGACCTCACCACGAGGTCGGAGAGGAGCGCCAGGCTGGCGATCATGATGCCGCTGACGATGAGCAGCACGGTGCTCGCGGGGAAGTAGAACGGGTGGCGGAACATGTCGACGACGGCCTTGACCAGCCCGATGACGATCATCCACAGCGCCGGCGGCATGAGCACCTTGAGCGGGTCGAAGTACATGACCATGCGCAGCACCTGGAGGATGTAGCGGTAGGCGTCGTTGACGAAGTGGAACTTGCTGACGCCGGCCCGCTTGGCGTAGCTCGTCTCGACGTACTTGATGTCGTGCTGGTTGCTGAGGAACGCGATGGTGATCGTCGTGACGCACGAGAACCCGGCCGGGAGCAGCCGCAGGTAGGGCAGGCTCACGTCGCGGCGGAAGGCGCGCAGGCCGGAGTTGAGGTCGGGGATCTTCGACTTCGTGAGCCACTCGGCGATCTTGCGGATCAGCCACTTCGCGGGCACCCGGGCCCACTTGTGGGTGCCCTCCTCGGTGGTGCGCGCGCCGACGACCTGGTCGTAGGTGGAGTCGTCGCGCAGGATCCGCACGAGCTCGGGGATACGCTCGTTCTCGTAGGTCATGTCGGCGTCGGTCCACACGACGATCTCGCCGCGGGCCTGCTGGGTGCCGATCCGGCGGGCCGTACCCGAGCCGCCGTTGCGGCGGAACGGCAGGATCCGCAGGTGGGGGTAGGTGCGCTGGGCGTGCCGGAGCACGTCGAGGGTGTCGTCGGTGCTCGCGTCGTCGATGCAGAGCACCTCGTAGGTGAGCTCGCTGGCGCTCATCGCCGCGGTGATGCGCTCGATCTCCTGCAGCACGTGGGCGCCCTCGTTGTAGCAGGGCAGCACGATGGTGACGTAGGGCGCCGGGCCGGCGCCGGCCCGCTCGTCCTCGATCGGGTACGACGGGTGGCCGGGTCGGGCGCCGGGGGCGGTCGGGGAGGATGAGGCGGCCGGGGCGGCGGGGTCGCCGGCGGCACCTGCGGCACCCGACGCGGTCGCTGCGGCGGCGGCGCTCGGCGAGGCTGCCGCGGGCGAGGTCACGGCATCCGGGCCGGTGGCGAGACCGGGGATGCGGGTGGTGACGGCCGGGTCGTCGCTGCGGCCGGCCTGCTCACCGGCACGCACCGAGATCTTCTCGGTGGGGGCGGCATGGAGGTCGTCGTGGTCGTGCTGGTGCTCAGTCATCGCCCGCGAGCCTACCGGCGGCGGCGGGGCCCGCCCGCCATCCGCGCGGCCGACCAGGCCGTACCGGGAGGTGCGGCCGACCCGCCCGTCGAGGGGTCAGGACACGCGCGGGATCGTCGCGGATGCCGGGCAGGTCTCGACCCCTCGATCGCCCGGGCCGCTCCCCCGAGCCGGCGGGAC
>DASSQL010000483.1:0-4485 GCA_035702525.1 Ornithinibacter sp.
CCAGCTCGCCGCCGGCGCCAAGGACGTCTACGGCGTCTCGTTCGTGGGCCACCGGGCCGACGGCGCCGGGGCCGGCGACGTGCGCAAGCTCGCGCTCGACGTGCGCGGCCGACTGCCGCAGGGCAAGCCGGGCGTGGTCGCGATCATCGGGTCGACCAACGGCAAGCCCGCGGTCGTCGTCGCGGTCAACGACGCGGCCCGGTCCTGGGGCATCTCCGCGAACGCGCTGGTGAAGGCGGCGGCGGGTGCCCTGGGCGGCAGCGGTGGCGGCAAGGACGACGTGGCCCAGGGCGGCGGCGCCGACGTGAGCCACGCCGACCAGGCGCTGGTCGACGTGGAGCACGAGGTCGGTCGCGCGGCGACCCAGCGCTGAGCGGCCGCGACGACGTGCGCCGCGGGGTGCGGATCGGTGTCGACGTGGGTGACGTGCGCATCGGCGTCGCCCGGTCCGACCCCTCGGGCCTGATCGCCACCCCGGTCGAGACCGTGGCGCGCGGCGCCGGCGACCTGGCCCGGCTCGCGGCCATCGCGGCCGAGGAGGACGCCGTCGAGGTCGTCGTGGGACTGCCGCGCTCGCTGTCCGGCGGTGAGGGGCCGGCCGCGGCCAAGGTGCGCGCGTTCGCCGCGGAGATCGCCGCCGCTCTCGCGCCGGTGCCGGTGCGGCTGTGCGACGAGCGGCTGAGCACCGTGACCGCCGAGTCCGTGCTCCGCGGCCAGGGCCGCAAGGGCCAGAAGCGGCGCGCCGTCGTGGACCAGGCCGCCGCCGTGGTGATCCTGCAGAATGCACTCGACAGCGAGCGGGGCACGGGGGCCGCGCCGGGGGAGCTGGTCCCGACGCGGTAGCGTCGGGCTCCGCGTGCGGCGCCTCGAGCGGGCACGTCGGCGGAGACCAGACGACGAGCGGGGCGTCGACCACAGATAGGTGTGAGCGAGCAGTTGAGCGATCTGGGACTTGAACTCGGGCACGAGAAGCGGCATCGCCCCCGTCGCGGTCTGGGGTGCCTCGCCGTGCTGGTGGCGCTGGCGGTGCTGGCGGGCGGCGGCTACCTCGCGTACTCCTACGGCCTGTCGGCACTCAAGGAGAAGCTGGCCGGGCCCGCGGACTACACCGGGTCCGGCACCGGCCAGGTGCTCGTCCAGGTCAGGGACGGCGAGGCCGCCACCGACATCGGGTCGACCCTCGTGGACAAGGGTGTGGTGAAGTCGGTGCAGGCCTTCACCGACGCCGCCCGGCAGGACCCGAAGTCCGTCGGGATCCAGGTGGGCTTCTACCAGCTGAAGAAGAAGATGTCGGCCAAGTCCGCGCTGGCCGTGCTCGTCGACCCCAAGAACCGGATGCACTCGGTGGTGACCATCCCCGAGGGCTACACGGTCGACCAGATCGTCGCCACCCTGGCGAAGAAGACGAAGTTCTCCCGGAGGCAGTTCACCAAGGTCCTCCACCACCCGTCGGGGATCGGCCTCCCGTCGTACGCCAAGGGCAACGCGGAGGGCTACCTCTTCCCGGCGACCTACGAGCTGCCCCCGAACGCCACCCCGACGTCGATCCTGACCATGATGGTCAAGCGCTGGGACCAGGCGGCGCAGGACGCCGACCTCGAGGGCGCCGCCCAGCAGCTCGGCTACACGCCCGGGCAGCTGATGGTGGTGGCGAGCCTGGTCGAGGCCGAGTCCAACCGCGACCAGGACCGCGGCAAGGTCGCGCGGGTCATCTACAACCGGCTCGAGAGCAACCGGACCGACAAGCTCCTGCAGATCGACGCGACCGTCAACTACGGCATCGGCCGCAACCTCGGCGTCGGGCTCACCACCGCCGACCTGCAGGTCGACTCGCCCTACAACACCTACAAGAACCCGGGTCTGCCGCCGACGCCGATCGAGGCGCCCGGTGACGCCGCCATCGAGGCGGCCGCGCACCCGACCGACGGCCCGTGGATCTACTACGTGACGGTCAACCTGCGCACCGGCGAGACCAAGTTCACCGACAGCTACGACACCTTCCTGAAGTACAAGGCCCAGTTCAAGGAGTACTGCCGTACCCAGTCCGACAACTGCTGAGGGCCCCGCCGACCGCGACCGCCGTCGCTGCGCCGTCGTCGGCACGCCCATCCGGCACTCGCTGTCGCCGGTGCTGCACCGGGCCGCCTACGCCGAGCTCGGTCTCGACTGGACCTACGACGCCTACGAGCTCGCCGCGACCGAGCTGCCCGCGTTCCTCGACGGGCTGGACGACCGGTGGCGCGGGCTGTCGCTGACGATGCCGCTCAAGCGGGCGGTGCTGCCGCTGCTCGACGCCGTCACCGCCCGGGCCGCGCAGGCCGCCGCCGCGAACACCCTGGTGCTGGAGGGTCGGCACCGCACCGGCCACAACACCGACGTCCCCGGGGCGGTCGCCGCCCTCCGCGAGCGGTACGACGGTCCGCTCGACCGGGCCGTCATCCTCGGCGGCGGCGCGACGGCGACCTCGACCATGCTCGCGCTGGCCGACCTCGGCTGTGCCGACGTGACCCTGATGGTCCGCGACCCGACGCGCGCCGCGGAGGTGCTGGCGGCCGCCGGACGGCACCCGCGCCGGCCGACGGTCACGGTGCGCCACCTGACCGACGGGCCCGTCGACGCCGACGTGCTGGTCTCGACGATCCCGGCCAGCGCGCAGGACGACGCGGCGCTGGCCCTCGCGGAGCCGGCGGGGGTGGTCTTCGACGTGGTGTACGACCCGTGGCCCACTCCGCTCGCGAGCTTCGCCGGCGCCACCGGGCGGGTGCTGGTCGCGGGTCTCGACCTGCTGGTGCACCAGGCGGTGCTCCAGGTGGAGCTGATGACCGGGGCGAGCGGCGTGCCGGTCGACGTGCTCCGCGCCGCCGGGCGCGAGGCGCTGGCCGCCCGCGGCTGACCGGGTGCCGGGTACCGGTCCACAGCGTCCCGGCGCTTCGGCCGCGGTGGCCCGGGACATGCCCTAGGGTCGCCTGCTGTGACCTGGGACCTCGCGCCTGCCCTCGTGTCCGGAGCCGCCGGCCTCGCGGGCGGCCTGGTGATGCCGTCGCTGCTGGCCCGGCTGCCCGAGCCCGAGCCCGACCTCGACCCCGAGCCCGACGGCGCGGTCGACGGGTTGGTGCCGGCCGCGAACGAGGCGGAGTTCGCCCGCCCGGTCGACGAGCCGAAGGAGCGCTACGCCGACATGGCGGCCCGCCGCGGGGTGCGGGCCGGCCTCGCGGTCGCCTCGCTGCTCGTCGCCGCGCTGGTCGGGGCCCGGGTCGGCTGGAGCTGGTCGCTGCTGTTCCTGGTCTACCTGGTGCCGGTCGGGGTGACCCTCGCGGTCGTCGACTGGCGCACCCGCTACCTGCCCACGCGGCTGATCGCCCCGTCGTACGTCGTGGTGGGGGTGCTCGCGGTGGTGGCCTCGGCGCTCTCCTCCGACTGGCTCTCGCTGCGCAGCGCCGCGATCGGATGGATCGGCTGCTTCGCGGTGTTCTTCGTGATGTGGTTCATCAGCCCGCGGGCGATGGCCTACGGCGACGTACGGCTGGCCGGCCTGCTGGGGCTCGCGGTGGGCTGGGAGGGCGTGGCCCAGGTGGTGGTCGGGATGTTCACCGCGTTCCTGCTGCTGGCCGTGGTCGGGACGCTGCTGTCGGTGGTGCGGATCTTCCACCGCAGGCACACGCCGTTCGGGCCGTTCCTGCTCCTCGGCGCGCTGGTGGGGGTCGCCTTCCCGCTGGAGGTGCTGAACGGGTACGCCGCGGTGGTCAACGGGGTCGTCTCGCTGTTCTCCTGACGGGCCTGGACGCCCTCCCGGGCGCACCCGGGCCGCGTGAAAGACTGGCCGGCATGCTGCGCTGGCTCACCGCCGGCGAGTCCCACGGCCCGGGGCTCGTCGCCGTTCTCGAGGGTCTGCCCGCCCACGTCCAGGTGACGTCGGCGGACATCGTCGACGCGCTCGCCCGGCGGCGGCTGGGCTACGGCCGCGGCGCCCGGATGAAGTTCGAGCAGGACCAGGTCGACGTGATCGGCGGGCTGCGGCACGGCCGCACCCTGGGCAGCCCGATCGCGATCCGGGTCGGCAACACCGAGTGGCCCAAGTGGGAGAAGGTGATGGCCGCCGACCCGGTCGACGAGGCCGAGCTGGAGGCGCTGGCGCGCAACGCCGCGCTCACCCGCCCCCGGCCCGGGCACGCCGACCTGGTGGGCATGCAGAAGTACGACTTCGACGAGGCCCGGCCGGTCCTGGAGCGGGCGTCCGCGCGGGAGACCGCCGCTCGTGTCGCGCTCGGGGCGGTCGCCGCGAAGTTCCTGCAGCAGGCCGTCGGCGCCGAGGTCGTCTCCCACGTGGTCGCGATCGGCACGGCCAAGGCGCCGGCCGGCTCGGTGCCGGCGCCGGACGACGTCGCCGCCCTGGACGCCGACCCGGTCCGCTGCCTCGACGCGGACGCCAGCAAGGCGATGCAGGCCGAGATCGACCAGGCCCACAAGGACGGCGACACCCTCGGC
>DASSQL010000484.1:0-5142 GCA_035702525.1 Ornithinibacter sp.
AAGAGGATCCTCAAAGAAGAGTATAAGAGTGCCCCCTTCGACTAAGCGAAAATTAGCACATAGCTGTCCGACCAGCAGCTCGGTTACCTTCTGTTCTAAGTCCATCACTTGTTTCCCTTCCTTCTCGCGATGATTTCGTCAAAGATTTCCTGAAGCCTGTCCTTGTTGAGGAACTGTTCTCCAACCTTCTCGTCTTCGATTGCTTTCTTGAAAGCTTCCCGTAACCGTTCAGTCTTCTGAAGTGACGGTATCGGGCAGCGGTGGGAGTTGGCCGGTGTTGGCGTAGGTGCGGAGGGCGGCCGTCAGGACCTGCAATGGGTCGAGGCCGCGGCGCTTCAGGGTGCGGTAGACGGTCATCAGCACCGCCCGCGTGTCGGCCCCGCGCTCGCTCTGGTTGCCGTAGCTGGCCTTGCGCATCAGGACCGCCGGCCGGATCTCCCGCTCGGCCTGGTTGTTGTCCGCCGGGACGCCGGCGAACTCGACGAAGGTCAACAGGTACTCGCCGTACTTGGCCAGCCGCTTGGCCAGCCGGCGGGCATGCGGGTTGGTCCACTCGGCCTGAGCCAGGTCGAGCATCCGGGCCTGGAGTTTGGCATGCCGCAAGCCATAGGCGTCGGCCGACAGATCGCCCCGCGCAGCCGTCAGCCGGATCGCGTCACCGTAGAGGCGCCGCAACCGTTTGGCGAAGTCCGGCCAGTCCCCGCCATTCTCGGTCCCCTCGTCCACCTCCTTCAACTCGCGCAGCAAGTGCGGCCAGCACTTCTGGTGCAGCCGGCCGACCGCGTCGTAGGCGGCCCAGAAGTCACTCACCAGCACGCCGTCGAACTCGCTGGCGAAGAATTTGTCCAGGGCCGGGTGCCCCCGCGAGCGGTCGAGTTGGTAGTAGGTGGCGTCGGCACTGCTGAAGCACCACAGCCACCAGGTCCGGCCCTCGACCCGCCAGCCGGTCTCGTCGGCGTGCAGGACCCCGGCGTCCAGGCAGCAGCGGCGGATCTGCTCGTACCACGGCTCCAGCACATCGGCGAGCCGGTGCCACATCTGCATCAGGCCGCCGGGGGTCAACGGCAGTTGCAGGTGCCGATTGAACACCTCGACGATCTGGCTGACGGTGACGGCCAGCCCGTAGTACAGCCAGGCGGCCAGGGCCAGGGTGCGGTTGCCGAGGGTACACTGCGGCAGGGCGTCGGGCACTTTCGGTTCGACCTGCTTCTGACAGCTTGGGCACCAGTCGCGGTGGATGGTGTGCTCGACGGCCTCGGCCTTCAGGTCGTCGGGGATGTCTTCGATGAGGCGGGTGCGGGTCTGGCCGGTGCGGTGCAGGCGGCCGCCGCAGTGCGGGCAGGCCGGCAGTTGATGGGTTTCGGTCCGGTCGATGCGGGCGGGCCGCGGCCGGGCCGAGCCGGGGTGGCCGGGCCGGGCTCCGCGCTTGTTCCGCCGGGCTTTGGCCTGGCCCTTGGCGTACGGCGGCAGCGACCCGGACGGGGCATGAGCCCCGCTGGCGGGAGCCGGCGGACCGGTCCCGACGGTGGCGCTCAGTTGCAACAGCAGGAAGATGAACCCGGCCCGGTCCCCGTGGGGCACGGCCGCCTCGGCCTGGGCCGGGGTCAGGGTGCCGGCGCGAAACGCCGCGACGAACTGCGGATCGAGAGTCGGAGCCGACGCCGTCATGGGGGCCGATAGGCTACCATGACCACCGACAACCGCCCAAGGCCAGTTCAGCAGGCTGAAGGGTTACCCGCGTCCCATGAACAGCGCGGGGCCTTCGCTTGTTTAAGGCCTAACGAGGCTTCGCCTCAGACCGACGAGGCATGCTTGGGTTTCGGCGGAATAGAAATGGCTCCGGTCGATCGGTGAGGGCTGCTTTCGCAGCCTCCTGGATTGAACCGCCCAAGGCGGTAGTGATCCCGAGGGATCGTCGTCGACCGGAGCCAATCATGAGTGTACCCCGCAGTGTGGCCGATGTCCTCCGCGGTCACGTGACCCTGGCCGTCGAGAGCATCGATCGGATGTACCTCAACGTGTATCAGCCGAAACTGCAAACCGAGAAGCAAGCCGCCTGCTTTTTTCGCTTCCATCGGGGCCAACCCGTGGCCTCCTCGTCCCTGATGGGCGTCATGACCCGCGCCTTTCTGGACCAGGTCGATGACTTTGTCCAGCGGCACGGCATTCCGGTGGTGTCCTTTCGCAAGGGGCAACGCAAGGACGATGTTGCCGCCGAGTATCGGGCACGCTTTACCGGCACCGAAGGCATCCTGTTCCTCGGCAAGGCCCAGGAGAAGGTTGCCGTCTTCCGCACCGAGAGCCGCACCGGCGACGACGGCCGGAAGTACCCGTGGATCGTCAAGAGCGCCACGCCGGTGAATCAGTTCTACTTCTACGCCGTCGACGACGACTTCGGCCCGTTCTTCCTGAAGTTCTCCACGTACTTCCCCTACGGGGCCAAGCTCTGCATCAACGGCCACGAATATGTCAAACGGCAACTGGCCAAACAGGGGATTGCCTTTGTGGCGCTCGACAACGGCATCCAGTCGTGCGCCGATCCGAAGCGGCTGCAGGAGATCGCCGACGGCCTGTCGGCCGGGAAGATCGATCGGTTGTTGCGGAAGTGGCTGGCCAAGCTGCCGCACCCGTATACGGCGGCCGATCGCCGGGCCGGCTACCGGTATCGGGTCTCGATCCTCCAGGCGGAGTTCGCGTTCACCCAGGTGCTGGATCGTCCGCAGACGGGGCGTATCTTCTTTGAACAGGTGATCCGCGAGAACCTCGACCTGGGCCGGCCGGACCAGGTGCAACTGCTCTTCGAGCGGCGCGTGACCCGGCGGACGCCGGGCCGGTTTCGCACGCGTGTCCTGACGGAAGGAGTCGTGCCGACCCTGCATGTGGATTACAAGAGCAGCAAGATCAAGCAGTACCACAAGGAAGGCCGGGCCTTGCGGACCGAAACCACCATCAACAACACACGCGACTTCGCCATCAACAAAGGGCTGAATCACCTTCCGGCGTTACGGAAGGTCGGCTTCGCAGCCAACCGACGTCTTCTGGACGTCCAACGCATCAGCCACGATTGCCGGATCGGCGAAGACGCGTTCCGCCGGGTCAACGAGCCGGCGGACGTGGCCGGCCAGCGGGCCAGCGCCCTGCGCTTCGCCGACCCGCTGGTGCAAGCGTTGTTCGCGGCGCTGTTGGTGTTCCGTCTGTTGCCGAGGGGCTTTTGCAACCGCGACTTGCGCGACCACTGGGCTCCCTTGATCGGGAAGACACCCCAGTCCATCACCCCCGGCCAAATGACGTACCACTTGCGGCGCCTGCGCCTGCACGGCTTGATCGAGCGCATGCCCCGGTCGCACCGGTATCGGGTGACCGGTTCGGGCTGGCGGACGATCCTATTTTGCACGCGCTGCTACGGCCGCCTGCTGCGGCCCGGCCTGGCCGAAATCGTGCCCGAAGCAACGGCCACGGACACGACCCTGCGCCGCCGCTTCGATCAACTGGACGAGGCCATCGAACAATGGCTCGCCGACCAACGACTGGCCGTGTGAAACTTGACGCAATCGCTATGAGTTCGGTTGTTCAAGAACGCTAGAAGCGGGCCGGCGCTAGATCACCCGGGCTGAATCCGCCCGCCATGAGGGCGGGTGGGTTCGCCAGACTCACACATTGAGCGGCCGGCCGGCGTAGGTCCACTTGAACGGCTTGGCCATCGTCCGGTTGAAGTAGTCGATGAACGTCAGGATGCGGTCGCGCAGGTCTTCCTTCGAGCGGAAGCTCCCGCGCCGAAGCACCCGGCGGGCCAGGATGCTGAACCAAATCTCCACTTGGTTGAGCCAGGACGTGTGCTTCGGCACGTACACGAACCGCACCCGATGGCCCGCGTCCGTCAGGAACGCCTTGCGCGTCGACACCGATTGCAGCACGCCCCGCTTGCCCTTCGTCCCCAGCGAGTCCGCCGGGATGCCGCACAGGCCGGCGACCAACAGGACCAGGGTCGCCGAACAATGCGTCGTCAGGTTGTCGCCCACGAAGATCCACCCCGCCGCGGGGTCCGTCGCCACGGTCTGCTCGATATGGCGGGCGAAGTCGGCCTCGTCCCGCGTCTGCTGCACCGTCGGGGCAATCACCCGGCCGGTGGCCACCTCAAAGTTCCCGATCAGCGTCTGCGTCCCGTGCCGGACGTACTCGAACTCCTGCTTCTCGATGTGGCCCGGACGCATCGGCTTGGTCGGGGCGATCCGCTCCAGGGCCTGAATCCCGGTCGTCTCGTCCACGCAGACCGTGTGAATCCCCTCGTCCGTCAGCCGGGCCGGGGCGGCCTGGTAGACCTCACACACCGTGATCACCTGTTGACGAAACTCGGCCTCATCCTTGGCGTCCGCGTTCAGCCAGTACCGGCTTTTGTGCGGCTTCAGCTCGGCCGCCTTTTAAAAAACGCCCGACGTGGCGGGCGGAGATGGTCGGCACAATGCCGCGGTTGATCGCCTCGTCGGCCAGTTCCCGCGGCGTCCAGTGCGTGACCGGCCGCCCGGAGTTCGCCGGCGGCTCACAGGCCACCGCCAAAATCTGGGCGATCTGCTCGGCCGTGAACGTCCCACCGCAGCCGGCCCGTGGCAAATCGCCGAGGACCTTTTCGATCGCTTCGCGCAAGGCCGCCGGCTCCTCCACGCACTCGATCACCACCAACCGGGCGAACGCTTGCTGCCAGCGCCGCCGCCAGATGCCCACCCCGTGGCGTTCGCAACCCAGCCGTTCGGCGATCACCTCGTTCTGGCAGCCGGCGAACGCCAGCAAAATGATCTCCGCCCGGTGGGCCAACCCTTGCGGGCACGACCGCGACCAGACCATCCCTTGCAACACGTCCTGCTGCCGCTCGGTGATCACCACCTTGGCTGCCGTCCCTGGCATGACATCGCCTCCTCGATGAGGGCTTGCACGGGCCACACAAGATGGCAAAGATCATCTACCCTTGGAAGGCCAACTCAGCCCGGGTGATCTAGCCGTAGGAGTCTTGGGCGACGCGTGATAGGATGGCGAAATGCCCGCCCGGCAGTTCCTGCTCGTCGATCCCGCGACCCTTCACCTGCCCGGGTCACGTCGAGACGGAGCCGACCCGGCGAAGCTCACCCGCCAAGTGGCGCGCCATGGGAC